>JBGQIG010000083.1:0-9991 GCA_041498365.1 Terriglobia bacterium
GAGGTTAGCAATCAGGGGACGGCCCACGCCTTGATACCCGTGCACCAGGGCAATGTAGGCGCTGGCGGAGAGCTGATGGCTGGGCGGCCGAAAGCTGTCGGCGTACGCGCTGGCCACGATCAAGCCGAGGAGCGCCAGATAGGTCCCGGGGTGCTTTAGGAATTTCCGCAGTGTGGGCATTTTGCGCTCACTTGCAGGCGCTTGTTTCCGCAATGCGCGCAACTCATCAAATTGCCTTGCGGCCGAACGAACAGGTAGATGATCAGGCCGATGATTCCGGTAAGCATGACCAGAACCATCCAGAGGACGGAATTGTCCATCCCCCGGCTTTTAGCGTCCCGCGCGACCCAGATAAGCAACGCAATGTTTAGCGCGATAATGGCAACGACAAGCACACCTGCGAACCCGAGACAGCCGCAGGCGACCAAAGGGCTGGCATCGTTGTTGCGTTGCAGCAGCAGGGCGCTGGCGAGCAACGTGGCCCCGACAACTTTCATTCCTCCCGACACCAGCAAAGGGTGCATGAATCAGTCTCCTGCGCAAAGAAGTGGCGGCAGACATTGTGGATCTTCTAATTGCCCAAAAGCCAGGGGAAAACACTCGGCCCGGTGGGGATTGGCCGAATCCGGCGGACGTTATCAAAAAAGATTCACCGGCGCAACTCAAAGATGTTTGTCATCGCAGAGCCTGTTCCGTAACGATTATGATCCTCGAAGTGGGATCCGCGAACGGCTCTGCGAGCGCAGGGTTCAAATCTCGGTCCGCTGCAGGGAGTGACTGGCATGTTATGCCCGCGATGCGGTCAGGCAGTGTCTGAAGGGGCGGCGTTTTGTCCGACTTGCGGCCAGCCAACCGTACTCGCGAATACAGGCACGGCCGGTCTATCGCCTCCAACGCCTAGCGGCGGACCACGAGCTGACGTTCCTCAGAAAACCAGTGGCATGGCTATCGCCAGCCTGGTCTTCGGACTCTTTTTCATTTTTTTCCCACTCTTCATCCCCGCCATTGTGTTCGGGCACATCGCGCTTTCGCAGATCAAGAAAAGTGCGGGAAGGTTAGGAGGCCGAGGCTTGGCGATTGCGGGCCTGGTGCTGGGATATCTTGGGATTGCCATAATTCCGCTCATCCTGATCATCGCGGCGATTGCGATTCCTAACTTGCTGAGGGCACGACAGGCAGCGAATGAGTCTTCGGCAGCGCAAGCGATCAGGACCATCAACACGGCGCAAGTGACATATCAAGCTTCCTACCCAACCGTCGGATATGCTCCGACCCTGCAATCGCTGGGTGGCGCTGAGCCCTGCACCAGCAGCCCGGATACGGCCTGTCTGATTGAGAACCGTTTGGCGATTGCGACCACCTTGCCCGGTAAGAACGGGTACATTTTTGCGGTGGCCAGGTCCGATGACGGCACCCGGTACGTTGTAAGTGCCGTGCCAGTCACGCCCAACCAGACGGGTACCCGCAGCTTCTGCTCAACTGAAGATGGCTTAGTACGCGTCGATCCCACCGGGTCTGCCATTCCCGATCACGAAGCCTGCGCGGCATTGTCACCGCTGGGCTGATCCTGGAGGGAGTGCTGTAAGGGATCAGACGAAGGCGGCACCCGGGTTTGTCTTGCCGACTGCTGACACCATAGAATCAAAAGCTCACCATGGCGACCCTCACGACTCCAGTTTCACCTTCCCGCAGGCGTCTCAATATCAGGCGAGTACTTGCTTTTTTCTTGGCCATCATCCTTTTGGCGGCGCTGGGAGTGCTGGCCTGGGTCTACTCGGTTGCGCGCTCTGCTTTGCCTCAACTGGACGGGGCTGTACGGGCCCCTGGTCTCTCGGCGCGAGTAACAGTGGTTCGGGACGAGCACGGCGTGCCCACAATTGATGCCGCCAGCTTTGAGGATCTCTTCTTTGCGCAGGGATACGTAACCGCGCAGGACCGTCTGTGGCAGATGGATATGATGCGGAGATTCGCGGCCGGCGACATTTCCGAAATTCTGGGCGACGATTTTCTCCAGCACGATCGCGAGCAGAGAATTCTGGGGCTCAGAGCGGCGGCGCGCAAGGCGATCGAGGTTTCCACGGCGCAGAATCGTTCTCACTTCGAGGCCTACGCGCGCGGCGTGAACGCTTTCATCGAGTCGCACCGCGACCGGTTGCCTGTCGAATTCCGCATCCTGCGCTATTCTCCGCTGCCCTGGGCGCAGGAAGATTCCACCCTGATTGCGGCCCAGATGGTGAAGGATCTGAACCATTATCCCTATCGCGATGCGCTGGAGCGCGAGAAGATCCTCGCCAAGCTGGGGCCGGGGCTGACTGCCGATTTGTATGTGAACTCATCCTGGCGTGACCGGCCGCCAACGGCGTCCGCTGACAGCGTGGATCAAGATACTGGCGATAAGGAACATCATCCACGCTTTCCGGTAGGCAGCTCGGTAGCCGGGAGAACGGGACAGCCGGCATGGCGAGATTTTGCCAGGACTTCAGAACAGGATTCAGAACGGCGTATGGTGGTGGGCTCGAACAACTGGGTGGTCTCCGGAGCGCATACGGTTTCGGGTAAGCCGCTGCTCTCGAACGACATGCATCTCGGGCACCAGATGCCGAACCTGTGGTACGAAGCCCATCTGCGCTACGGCAACTTTGACGTTGCCGGGGTTACTCTGCCCGGCCTGCCTTACGTGATTGTGGGACACAACCAGCGCATCGCGTGGGGCTTCACCAATGTCGGCCCGACGGTCGAGGATGTTTATGTTGAGACCTTCAACCCGGACGGTCAATACTTGACCCCTGAAGGATGGAAGGAACCGGAACACCGTCGCGAAGTAATTCACGTCAAGAACAAGCCGGACGTGGTGATGGATGTGGCGCTGACCCGCCATGGACCGATCATCACCGAACTGGTTCCGGGTGAAACCCGCAAGCTGGCGCTGCGCTGGACACTATACGAAGGCACCCATGGTCCATTTTTTGAAGTGGATTCGGCACAGAACTGGGAGCAGTTCCGGCACGCGTTCTCAGCGTTTGATACGCCCGGGCAAAACGTAGTCTTTGCCGACGTGGAGGGCAACATCGGCTACCAGGCTACCGGGAAATTTCCCATCCGCGCCTCGGGCGACGGCAGCCTTCCCGAGAATGGCAGCGACAACTCGCATGAGTGGACTGGGTACGTCCAATTCGACAAACTGCCCAGTGTTTACAATCCAGCTTCAGGTATTATCGCGACCGCTAACAGCCGCATCACGCCGGACCGTTACCCGCACTCGATCAGCACGGGATGGGAAGCTCCCTGGCGCGCAGCTCGAATCTATCGCGTGCTGGAGTCGGGCAAGAAATGTTCCCCGGCTGACATGCTGGCGCTGCAGACCGATATTTATTCCGAAGCCGATCATTTCTTTGCGGAACGATTTGTGTACGCCGTGGATCATGCCAGGAATGTTTCTCCGCGCACCAGGCAGGCGGCCGAACTGATGCGGGGGTGGGACGGGCGAATGACGGCAGATTCGGCCGCACCCACGATCGCCTATCGAGCCCGCGCCGAGTTGACGCGCCTGCTGCTGGAGCCCAAGCTGGGCCCGGCACTCAAGGATGCTCAGGTGGACGCGACGCTCAGCTGGAAAACTTACTCCTGGGGCATGCAGTCAGTGTGGCTGGAGAACGTGCTTCAACATCAGGCCAAACGCTGGCTGCCTGAAGCATATGGCAACTACGATGACCTGCTGGCTGCAGCCGTTGAAGCTGCAGTCAGTAGCCCGGAGGCGTCTCCGGACCTGGGTTCGTGGAAGTGGGGAACATTTCGTCCAGTCGAGATTCAGCACCCGATCCTGGGCCGAATTCCGGTGCTGCGGCACTGGGCCGATCCCGGGATTCAGCCGCAGTCCGGCAGCGGCTACACCGTGAAGGCAGTGTCGCGCAGCCACGGTCCTTCGGAACGATTGACTGTGGATTTGTCTGATCTGGATCAGACAACTCTGAACCTGGTGACCGGGGAGGCCGGAAACTTTCTCAGCCCGTATTACATGGACCAGTGGAAGGCTTGGTACGAGGGCTACACGTTCAAGCTGCCGTACTCTCAACCCGCAGTGGCAGCCTCTCGAAAGCATGAACTGGTGCTGGAAAAATAGCTCAGCTTTCAGCCGTCAGCTATCAGTTTGAATCTTCAGGCCCGACAGGCTGCCCAGAACCCAAGAGTTGAACCCGATATAGGCTTTATCGGGTTCGCCTTTCTTTGCGAACTTTGCGAATCCTTGGCGATCTTTGCGGTTAAGAGCTTTGAACCGCCAAGGACGCAAAGACCGCAAAGGGAACCCACCTGAGAGCTGATGGCTGAATGCTGACAGCTTCAATCTACCTGCTTTACATCCACGGCTTGGCCAATGATGTCTACCTGCGTGGTTTGGAGCTTGTCCGTGGTGGTGTCGTAGATGCTTAGCTCCCCGCTCTGCACTACGTACACCACGTTCCGCCGACTGATGGGTTGAATTCCTGTGACGTCACCAGTAGCAGGGGGGATGACAACGCTTGAATTGCTGGTATTGAAGATGGACAAGCACCCTCGAACTTCACCCGGACTGCCGCCGCCGCTGGATGGTGCATTGATGTTGGTGCAAGTGCGGGCGCCAATGAAAAGTTGGTTGTTCGCTCCCATCTCCATGTGGTTGTGATAGCCGTCCGTAATTGTGGCGGTAACGGGCACTGTCCTCGAGCCGAGGTCGACGGCAGAAACCTCCCCGCATGTGGTGGCCAACGTTGGCGTCGCCGAGCCGGCGCAAGTGTTGGCGCCCGGCTTTGTACCCGCAACATAGAGCGTGTTGCCGGAAAGCAGACCGACGGTGCCGGCATCTACGCGGATGGTCGGCCCGGCCAGGTTGCTGTTGACATCCAGCAGCGTGACGCTGGCCGTGGTTCCCCCACATTCCGGACCGCAATTCAGGATGTAAGCCGTCGTATCATCACTGCTGAAGACACCCCATACCGGATGATCGAAGAGAGCACTTTGAATATCGGTGCGGGGATCGGTACTGGTGCCGACCGAACTCGGCGTGAGGACCGTTACTGTGTCGGGACGGTTGCCCAGAACCAGAATCCGATTACCGTTGTGGCTCTGCACCAGGTAATGAGCCCCTGGCACAGGAATCAAGGCGGAGACGGCACTATTCGCCAAATCCAGCACGTCGACCAGCCCGGGGGGCTGGCCGGTTACCGGTGCATTAGGTACGGCGGCGAAGCCGGTAACGTTGTCCGGCGCCACCACGACACTTTCGGTGAAGTCAGGGAGAGTGATGGAAGTGGTTGCTCCGCTGGAGTTTTGACTCAAGCTCAGGGTCGCATTATTGACCACCGCGATGGAGTTATTCGAGGCGCTGAAAACCAGGGTAAATCTCTTGTTAGGAAACAACACCAGGAGGCCAGGTGTGGGACTGGTCGCGCCCACTGAAACTACGTTGGACTGGATATCCTCCAGCGCATCCACCACGTTCAGGACGGCGGCAGTCGAGGTGCCGGCAGGAAACAGGGGATTGGAAATGAAAGCTCGTATGGTGACGGCGCTCGGGGTCGGCTGGTTGCTGGAGCCGGAAGGGTTATAACTTCCGCAGGAGATCATCCCGGCACTGGCCGCGATAAGAACCAAAATGGCGAGCGCGGCTTTCTTCAAACCAAGAGCTCCCAAGAACATGAGGAATCAAGAGTTAGATGCAAGAAACGGGATTATAGCAGAGCATGGCGGCGGGATGAGCGCTCGGCGATAATGCAAAACTAGCCTTCATCTTGTATTCTCAACATTATGGCTGCCGATCTGTTAGCCCGCTTGAAGCAGTCCCCAGTTCTGTGCGACGGCGCGATGGGCACGCTGCTTTATGCGAAGGGAATTTTCATCAATCGTTGCTATGACGAGCTGAACCTGTCCCAGCCTGACCTGATCCGCGAACTCCATCATGAGTATCTGCAGGCTGGCGCGGAAATCATTGAAACCAATACTTTCGGGGGCAATTCGTTCCGCCTCGCGCGCCACAGCCTGGAAAACCGGGTCAGGGAAATCAACCTCGCCGGGGCTCGTCTGGCCCGAGAAGCTGCCAAGAGTTTCGATGTCTGGGTCGCCGGTTCGGTGGGCCCCCTCGGGGTGCGCATTGAGCCGCTGGGCAAGACCTCATTTGAGGAAGCTCGGACCGCATTCCGCGAGCAGATCGCAGCTTTGGTAGAGGGTGGCGTTGACCTGCTGATACTGGAAACCTTCGGCTACGTCGAGGAGCTTCACCAGGCGATTCTGGCTGCCCGGGACGTGAATCCGAAGATCCCCCTGGTCGCGCTGGTCACCATCGACGAGGACGGGAACTGTCTTGACGGGTCGACTCCGGAAAGCTTTACGCCGCGGATTGAAAGCTGGGGCGCCGACGTCATGGGTTGCAACTGCAGTGTAGGCCCGGTAGCGATGCTGGACGTCATCGAGCGGGTGCGTGGGCTCACTTCCCTGCCGCTTGCCACCCAACCGAACGCTGGTATGCCGCGATCGGTCGAGGGCCGCAATATCTACTTGTGCTCGCCGGAGTATATGGCGAGTTACGCGCGCAAGTTCGTGGCCGCGGGAGTGCGCCTGGTGGGCGGATGCTGCGGGACGACGCCTGAGCACATCCGGGTCATGAAGTCGGCTTTGCGAGTGGGCGAGGCGCGGGCGAAGATCAGTCCCTCCCAGGTGAAGGGCGAGGCTACTCTGGCGGCAGCTCCCGCAGTGCCGCTGGAGAAACGGTCCCGGGCGGGCGCGAAGATCGCTGCCCGCGAATTTCTGACCATGGTGGAGATTGTTCCCCCGAAAGGTACGGATATCCGCAAAGAGATCGAAGGAGCGCGCTTCCTGAAGTCTGTCGGCGTAGATGCGATTAATATCCCCGACAGTCCGCGGGCTTCGGCACGGATGAGTAATCAGGCGCTTTCCCTGCTGGTGCAGCAGGAAGTCGGCATTGAAGCCATTTTGCATTACACCTGTCGTGACCGCAATGTGCTGAGTATGCAGTCGGACCTGCTGGGGGCATCGGCGTTGGGCATCCACAACCTGATCTGCATCACCGGCGATCCGCCGAAGATGGGGAACTATCCCGACGCCACGGCGGTCTTTGACGTGGACGCGATCGGCCTGGTGAACATCGTGCACAACCTGAATCGCGGGCTCGACATCGGCGGAAACCCGCTGGGGGTGGGTACATCATTTGTGATTGGCGTGGGGGCGAACCCAGGCGTTCCCAATATCGACGAGGAGATCAAACGTTTCGAGTACAAAGTCGAAGCTGGAGCCGAATGCGCGGTCACGCAGCCCGTGTTCGATCTCGGCTTGCTGGAAGCATTCCTGCGCCGCATCGAGCACTGCAAGATACCGGTGATTGCCGGCATATGGCCGCTGGTAAGTGTCCGCAATGCCGAGTTCATGAAGAACGAACTGCGAGTCTCGGTGCCGGACTCCATCCTGGAGCGCATGGCCCGCGCCAAGACTCCGGAGGCCGCTCGCGAGGAGGGCGTCGCCATCGCCCGCGAAATGCTGATCGCGGTGCGTGACATGGTGCAGGGCGCCCAGATCAGCGCGCCCTCGGGACGTTATACCTCGGCAGCGGATGTGCTCGAGGCGCTGGGTTCGACCCCGCGCACAACGGTCTGATATTAGAATAGCTACAGGAGTAATTTCGTTGGCTAAATTTGAAGATTGCCTCCAGCGCCTGGAGAAAATTGTGCAGGAGCTGGAAAAGGGCGAAGTGCCCCTGGAAAAGTCTCTCATGCTGTTTGAGGAAGGTATGCAGCTTTCCGCCGCCTGCCGCAAAGAGTTGGAAGAAGCAGAGGGCAAAGTAGAAATCCTGCTGAAGCAGAACGGTAAGCTCCAGGCCGAAGCCTTCGAGCCGCGCAAGTAACGTGTGGGGCGGACACTCTTGTCCGCCGCCTTTGACTTGGACTTTACGTACTCAAAGCTCACTCGCGCCCTCTGTAAGCCATAGCAAGCGACATCCCAAATCGAAATCAACTTCAAAAACGGCGGACAAGAGTATCGGCCCCACACCGCCTTGTTATACTCAGCCGCATGCTCAAGCAGACTCTGGAACAGGGCCAGGCGCTGACTGACGCGGCGCTGGAGCGGCTCCTGCCGGCAGCCACGCAGCATCCGGTTTCGATCCACCGGGCGATGCGGCACAGCGTGTTCGCCGGCGGCAAGCGGCTGCGCCCCATTCTCTGTATGGAGGCCGGGCGCGCGATCGCAGGCGTACTTCCGTCAGGCATTGAAGAACTGGGCGCCGCGCTCGAAATGCTGCACACTTACTCGCTGATTCATGACGATCTGCCCGCGCTGGACAATGACGATCTGCGCCGCGGGCGGCCCACCTGCCACAAAGTCTTTGGGGAGGCCATTGCTATCCTTGCGGGAGATGCACTGCAGACACAAGCGTATGAGGTGCTGTCCCGCCTGCGATGTCCCGCCGAGCCTCGTGTCCGCATCATTGAAGGAATCGCGCACGCCACAGGGACTGTGGAGGGCATGATTGGCGGCCAGGTGGTGGACCTGGAAGCCGAGCACACCAAGCCCGATCTCGCGATGCTGGAATATATCCATCGGTCGAAGACTGCGGCTCTGATTGGCGCCAGCGTAGTCAGCGGCGCACTCTATGCCGGAGCCGACGACAAGACGGTCACAGCGATGCGATCGTTCGGACAGTCCATCGGCCTGGCCTTTCAGATTGTGGACGACGTGCTCGACGTGACCCAGACGTCCGAGCAACTCGGTAAGACCGCGGGGAAAGACACAGCGGCAGAGAAGGCAACTTATCCGGCATTGTTCGGGGTTGACGAGTCGTTGAAGAAGGCCGGCGGGCTGGTGGAAGCAGCTTTTGCATCGCTAGACGGCTTTGGCCCGCGGGCAGAGACGCTCAAGGACCTGTCGAGGTTCTTGGTGGAACGGAAGAAGTAACGGTCCGGCTGCACGAGCGGGACGCTCGCGCCTACATCAGCCCAGGGGATGCAGCCTCTGTGCTTCTCCGTGTCCTCTGTGGTAAAAAGTCTGTTACGGCGATGGAGTTCGCCACAACCGCCTGCCGTTCGGGCTGATGACTCCTACCAACCTGAACCGGAGAACTCCATGCTGGATGTCATCGTCATATCCCTGGGCGCAATAGTCGGCGCCAATGCCCGTTACTTCATGAGCCGTTACGTCGCACAGGTGCTGGGGCCGGTCTTCCCCTACGGCACGCTAGTCATCAATGTCACGGGGAGTTTGATCGTCGGCTTCTTCGTCGTCTGGACTTCGGAGCGGGTGCTGGTGGATCCGCGGTGGCGCTTGCTGATTGTGGTGGGATTCTGTGGCGCGTTCACCACTTTCTCCAGCTATGCCTTTGAGACCATGGCTTATTTCGAGCAGGGGCAATGGCTGCTCCTGTTCACCAATTTCCTGAGCAACAATCTTCTGTGTCTCACCGGGGCGTTGGCCGGTATGGCACTGGCGCGGGTGCTGTAAAATGCCAATCGCCATGGCAGTACAAGTCACGATCTATCTGAATGAAGCCGACCAGTGGCATCACCGTCCCTTGCCCATGGAGATTCTCAACTACTTGCGCAAGGAGAACGTGTATGCGGCGACCGCATTCCATGCCGTGGCCGGATTTCTCGGCCGTCAGCAAGTCAAGACTAGCCATCTCATAGACGCCGGTGGCAAGCTGCCGGTTGTCATCATCTTCGTGGATACTGACGAGCACGTCAGCCGCGTCCTGCCAACGTTGAAAGAAATGGCGGCTCATCGATTGATCGTGCGCGAGAACGTGGTGTTGGAACAGGGCAACCTCGACTGAAATGTCCACTCCGCCGCTCGATATTCTTGCTTTAGCCGCGCACCGTGACGACGTGGAACAGACCTGCGGAGGCACCCTGCTGAAGATGGCGCAGCGCGGCTACCGCACCGGAATCCTCGATCTCACACAAGGTGAGATGGGAACCCGTGGTAACGCCGAAGATCGCGCCCGCGAGGCTGC
>JBGQIG010000084.1:0-9909 GCA_041498365.1 Terriglobia bacterium
GCTGGCAGGATGGCCTGTTAAAACTGGACGAACCTCGCCGGGAAGTTGATCTCTACCGTGCCAGCGCGGCAGTGCTGCGCTCCCACGAATCGAAAGATTTCCTGGGAGGAGTCATCGCCAGTCTTTCGATTCCATGGGGATTCAGCAAGGGCGATGAGGATCTGGGCGGGTATCACCTGGTCTGGCCTCGGGACCTGGTGGAAACCGCCTGTGGGTTTCTGGCGGCCGGCGCCGAAGCCGACGCGCTGCGCGTGCTGAGCTATCTCGAGTCCACACAGGAGGCGGATGGACATTGGGCGCAAAACATGTGGTTGGATGGCCGTCCCTATTGGGGTGGGATGCAAATGGACGAGACGGCCTTCCCCATCCTCCTGGTGGATGTCTTGCGTCGGCAGTCCCGGTTCTTGCTGGGAGACCTGCAGCGCTGGTGGGCGCTGGTCAGTCGTGCCGCGGGCTTCGTCCTGCGCAATGGTCCGGTAACGCAGCAGGATCGCTGGGAAGAAGACGCCGGATACTCACCATTTACCCTGGCGGTCGAAATATCGGGTCTGCTGGCAGCCGCCGATCTGGCCGACGCGGTGGGAAAGAAAGATATTGCAACGCACCTGCGCGAGACTGCCGATTGCTGGAACGAAAACATCGAGCGCTGGGTGTACGCCAAGGACAGCGATCTGGCTCGACAACTCGGAGTGGAAGGCTACTACGTGCGGATCGCACCTCCGGACTCGGACTGCGCATCCTCTCCTCTGGAAGGATTTGTCCCGATCAAGAACCGCCCGCCGGGCCAAAACATGGAGCGCGCTGTGCACTTGATCAGCCCGGACTCCCTGGCCCTGGTGCGTTTTGGCTTACGCGCCCCGGATGATCCGCGAATCCTGAACACCATAAGAGCGATCGATTCGCTTCTCAAAGTGGAATTGCCGCAGGGCCCCTGCTGGTATCGCTACAACGGAGACGGCTATGGCGAGCACAAAGACGGCTCACCTTTCGACGGGACTGGCATTGGGCGGCCCTGGCCGCTGCTGGCGGGCGAACGCGCACATTACGAACTGGCGGCAGGGCGCCCCCGAGTCGCTGCGGAGCTGCTCAAAGTGATGGAGCTTGCAACCGAGGGTAGCCGCTTGATTCCCGAGCAGGTCTGGGATGCAGAGAACATTCCCCAGCTCGAACTGTTTCGCGGCAAAGCTTCGGGCTCCGCGTGCCCGCTGGTGTGGGCGCACTCCGAGTACATCAAGCTGCGAAGATCACTGCGGGACGGCAAAGTTTTCGACCAGCCGCCGCAGACGGTGCAGCGTTATCAGACAGAAAATCAGAAGGCAACACACTTCGAGTGGCGCTTCAACAACAAATGCCGGACCATGCCCCGGGGAAAGAAACTGCGCCTGGTGCTGCCGGCCCCGGCCCGTGTCCACTGGAGCTTCGATGGATGGCAGACCGCACAGGACACCGACACGCGAGACCCGTTAGGCGTTCACGTCGCAGACCTGCCGAGCGACAAGTTGGCCGTGGGTAGAGAGATCGCCTTCACGCTCTACTGGCCGCAGGAGCAAAAATGGGATGGAATCGACTACGTCGTCGTGGTTGAATAAGTGAATCGCAGAGAGTTAAAGCAATCAAAAAAAGCGTAGTGAGTCAGTTTGGAACTATCCCTCTCAAGCGAGGCGTCATCCTGAGCTTTGCGAAGGATCTGGCGTGCAGCGGATTCGCACTTTCCCCAGCCATGGTGCCGATGCTCGCTAGATCCCTTCGGCTTCGCTGAGGGCAGGCTCTTCGAGACTGAAGTCTCTCAGGATGACGGCGGTGCGGGGATTCTGCTTCAGACTGACCCACGATGGAAACAATGATGCCAGCATCGCCACCCTGTCATCAGGACAATTTTTCTTCACCCCAGCTGCGGGAGATGTTGGAGTAAAGTGCGCCCGCGCAAATTGCGGCCACGGCCAGCAGCCCCACTCCCACCCGGAACGGCCCCAGCAGCACGTGTCCCAAACCGAACAGAGCCAGGTAGACCATCAGGCAGCCGAGCACCCAGGAAAAGAGATTTCGCCCCAGGTCGCGCGTCGGTGGCACCTCGGAAGCAAGGCGCGCAATGGGTTGCCATCCGGTTACATGCGGCCGAACGCTACGGTAGAACTTGAGCAATACCGCCTCCGGCTCCGCCTTGGTCGCGTAAGTGACGACCAGCCAAACCAATGTGGTGGCGGCAGTCGTGGCTAAAGCTGTCTTGGCAAAAACCACCGGGTTGCTTCCCGAAAAAGGTTCGCTCCAGCGCAGCCACACCGTCATCACCAGCGCGGTTGCCATCGCTGAGATCTCACTCCAGGCATTGATCCGCCACCAGTACCAGCGCAGCAGATAGACCCCGCCGGTCCCTGCTCCCACTTCCAAAACTGCTTGCCATCCCGAGCGGATATCCGCCAGCAGAACCGAAACCCCGGCGGAAGCGATGACCAGCAGCACCGTAGCCAGGCGGGAGATCAGCACGTAATGTTTGTCATCGGCCTCGCGCTTGATGAAGCGGCGATAGAAGTCCGACACCAGGTAAGAGGCGCCCCAGTTGAGTTGCGTTGCGATGGTGGACATGAACGCCGCCATGAAACCCGCCACCACAATGCCACGCAGCGCCGGAGGCACATGCTGGCTCACCACCAGCATGTAGCCGGTCTCCGGATGTTGCAGGTTGGGATAGAGCACAATCGCGGCCAGCGCGGTAAGAATCCAGGGCCAGGGCCTCAAGGCATAGTGCGCCACGTTGAACCACAGGACAGCCAGCAATCCATTGCGTTCGTCTTTGGCGCTAAAGATGCGCTGCGCGATATATCCGCCCCCACCTGGCTCCGCCCCGGGGTACCAGAAGGCCCACCACTGCACTCCGATATTCACAAGGAAGGTCAATACTGGCAGGAGCCACAACCCTTCCTGCGAAAATGGGCGCGAGAAATCCGGAAAGAAAGCAGTCGCATCGCCCGCGCCCGGACCTGCCGCCACCCGCATTTCCGACAGTCGTCTGAGCAGCGTGCTCATGCCCCCGGCGGCAGCCACGGCATACCATGCGACTCCGATCACAATCGTCATCTTGAGCGCGAATTGAAACAGATCAGTCCACAGCACGCCCCACAATCCGCCGAGCGCGACGTAGAGGCCGGTAAATGGAATCAGGAACAGAACGCAGATGGCCAATGCGTTGCGCTCGCTCACTCCGAGCGTGACCGCGACGATACTGGTCATGGCCTTGGTCACCCAACCCAGGATCAGACAATTCATCAGGAGGCCGAGATAGATGGCGCGAAAGCCGCGCAGAAACGCAGCCGGCTTTCCGGAATAACGCATCTCGGCGAACTGGACATCGGTCAGGAGGCCGGAGCGGCGCCACAGGCGGGCGAACAGAAACACGGTCATCATGCCGGAGAGCAGGAAGGCCCACCACAGCCAGTTCCCCGCGATGCCCTGGGTATAGACCAGTCCGGTGACCACCAGCGGCGTGTCGGCGGCGAATGTGGTAGCCACCATCGAGGTTCCCGCCAGCCACCAGGAAACGTTGCGTCCGGACACAAAGTAATCGTCCACGCTTTTGCCCGAGCGCAAACGAAAATAGAGACCCAGCACCAGGGTGATGCCGAGATAGAGGACGATCGCCGACCAGTCCAGAAGGGTGAAGTTCATGGCCGCCAAGAATATACCAGCCCGCGCGGCATCGGAGGCGAGAGTCTTAGCCACCCGCTGCAGCACTGTAGCGCCGGCGTCTTGCCGGCTGTCCGCAGGGGGCGTCCCTTCGACTGCGTTCAGGGCGGGCTGTGCCCCTGCGCGGTGGGCGGGACGCCCAGAGCCTGCCCTGGGCGAAGCCGAAGGGGACAGCCGCCGGGACGCCGGCGCTACCCTTGAACCGAACTGAGATTATCGTGCCGCGGCGGGCTTCGCTTCGGGCGGGCCCGCGGACAGATAAATCTCCGCCGGCAAAAAAATCTCCCGAGGACGTTCCTTTTAGAGGTTTGAAAGCTGATAGCTGAGGGCTGAATTACCCCGAGTACACCAGTTCCACCACGGTGCAATCGTCGCTGAGCGGAGTGCCGCCACAAAAGTTGGCTACAGCAGTAAAAATATCTTCGAGGGACGTACTCTTGGCCGCGACGGCTTCCAGACGCGAATCCTCAAAGAAGTCGCCACGAGCGTTTTCCGCCTCCGTCACTCCGTCCGTAACCAGAATCAGGCGATCGCCGGCATGCAAACTGACGTGGTCGCTCTCATAGGTGGCGTCGGCGAGCAGGCCGACCGGCAGGTTGCCATGGGGTGGCCGGATTACTTCTTTATTGCACACCAGCAGCGGAGGCACATGGCCGCAGTTGACGTATTCCAGTTCCCCGTCACGCCGGATGCGCGCAATAATCAGGGTGGCGTACTTTTCTCCAATGTGTTTGTGGGTAAAGAAACGGTTGGCGGCACTCACGATCTCTACCAGCGGCATGCCCGCCGTGAGCTGGGAATAGATCATGCCCTGCAGGGTGGAAGCCAGGAGCGCGGCCGAAACTCCTTTTCCGCTGACATCCGCCAAGACTACGGCGAGGCCTTCATCGGTATTGACGGCATCGAAAAAATCGCCGCCGATTTCTTTACAGGAAAGATTCCTCCCCTTCAGGCGCGCAAAGGGAACTTCAGGAATCGTAACCGCCATCAGTCGCTGCTGGATGGAAGCGGCGATGGAGAGTTCCTGCTGGTAGCGCCGCGAGGTTTCCTCGGCTTGTACCAGGCGTGCGTTCTCGATCAGCGACGCGGCTTCTGTGGCGATGGCCCGGAGAATGTCATTGCTGACGCTCGAGATGTCGCGCGAGGCGAAGCGCGAATCCACATACAGCGCGCCCATCACCTCGTTCGAGCCCTCAGCGGCCGCGGCAGCCTGCGCGTCCCGCGTGGCCTGCACTTGCGGCTTGCGCAATGGAATGCAGATTACGGTGCGCAGATCGTAGGCCACGATGCTGTGCCGGCCCGCGAGGTCAAGCGATTGACTGGTATCTGTGATGACGAACTCGGAGTTCGACTTGACTCCCTCGTCCAGGATGGAGTGCGAAATCGTCGTATCATCCAGCAGGGGTTCGCCCTTGGAGTTCCGCCCCGCGGCCAGGCGCAGGTTGCCTTCTTCGTCTCGCATGAAGACATAACCGCGCTCGGCGCGCGTGAGTTTTAAGGTGGCGTCCAGCAGAGTTACCAGAATCTCGTCGAGAACCCCGGTGGTATTCAGTTTTCGAGCTGCCTCCAGGAAGAGGGTGAGCTTCTCCAGATCGGTGGTGTCGGTCGAGATCTGTATTCCTGAAATCTGGCTCAAAAACTCGCGCGCGGTGTTGGAACTGGCATGGTGGGGATGGAAGATGACGTATGCCACGTCGCGTACGCCGAACTCCACGCGATCGTTCCGCTCCAGAGTCTTGCGCTGCACCCGCTCGCCGTTGACGAAAGTACCGTGCTTGCTGCCCTGGTCCACAACGCAAAACTGCCCGTCTTCCGAAGTGATCAGAGCATGGTCGCGGGAGACCCGAGGGTCGGCGATCACCAGGTCTTTGTCGACCTTTCGCCCCACCGTGAAGGGAGTGTGGTCGAGATTGATGGTGCGCTGATCGTTCCCCTGCACGTAGACCAGGGTGGGAAAAATCCCCGACCCCGGGGACGAGACCGGGCCCGTAATGGGTTGAAAAGCCATGTGGCGCTAGCCTGCCTAGCATTCAAACAAAGACAGAATCAACTCCGGCAGGTAAGGAGTTCGAGCTCTGTTTCCCCGGGACCTGGATCATCGAGGTACGCGGGAAGGTCCTTTCAAAGGCTCAAGCTACCCCGCGACCCAGGGCGGCGAGCGCCTCCTGCTCACTGTCAAAGACCTGAAAAACCGTCGCCAGCTTGGTAATCTGCAGAACATCGCGCATGCGCTGGCCCAGACCCGTGAGCTTGATATCGGCGCCGGCTCCCCGCGCGGAAGAATAGACGCCCACCAGCATCCCCAGGCCGCCGCTATCAATATAGGTCACGCCGGAAAGATTCAGGACCATTTGCGGGGTCTTGCCCAGAGCCTCTTTGAGAAAATCTCGCAAAGCGTTGGCTTCTTCCCCAAACATGATGCGGCCCTGACACGATACTATCGTGACCCCGTTGACCAGGCGTGTCTCGATCTTGAGGTTCATGTGTGCTCCCAAACGTCCGCGGGCCAAGTGGGAGAAGACTAACCCGTGATCGCCGCCCAATGCAAGGCCGGCGCGGACGGGCGATCGGCTTGGGAAGGGCACGACTTCGAATCGTGCCATAGGCGCTGCAATGCGTCCGGCTTCAGCCCCTGCGGTCCGCTTTTTCAGCTTGAGCACCATTTTCCCGTAGCCTGTTCGGCGCGCGCGAAGGCTTCAGCAGATCGATGGCGCGTACCGTAAGCAGCCCCAATATGACGAGCGGAATACCAAGGCTCGTATAGAGAGGCGCAGCCCAAGCCCGTTGGACAGACTCGGCTGGCAAGAAGAACGAGGCCAGCATCAACCCACAAGACGCCAGCCAGGGCCAACTAACCACCAGCACACCCACTGCACAAGCAACGCGAGTGAGACGGTCTCGGTTCCACAAGTCTCTCCACGAAGCGGCGATAAGAAACGCTGCTGGCAAGAGCAGCACCTGGTTGTACGGTGCGAAGGTGGGAACGATGACCAGGATTACGACCAGAACCAGGGCCAGGATCGTGCCGAATGCCGCAGAATCCTGGGCTGCACGCCGAAAATACCAGCCCGTGACGGCCACCGCAATCACGGCGACACCAGCAATGATTTTCCCGAGCGCCGGAGTGGCTAGCACGTCCAGCAGCGAACCCGCGCCTCCGGTGTACCGGCGATAGGCCGCGACGGCCTCGTGAAACCGGCTTATCCATCCCGGCAAGACGTACTCGGCGGCAGCCAGAAGAGCCGCCGTGCTCATACCAAGGCTCCAGACAAAGCGCTGTCGCTGACGCCAATCACCCGTAGCCCACAGCACCAGCCATGCCGCCGTTGGCAGGGCGAGTTGAGGCTTGATAGTAGCCAGGGCCAGCAGAAAGCCAGCCAGGGCGAAATGTCCGGCCACCAGCGCCGCGGCGCATCCCGCAATCAGCGCGCTCACCAGCAGGGTCAACTGCTGCAGCTTGATTCCCTGCACCACGGCGAAGCTGCCAAAGGTCAGGACGATCAAAGTCGCAGTGACCGTGGCGGAAGGACGCCAATGCAACACCCGCAACCACAGGAGCACGCTGCCCAGCGTCAGAATCACAAGCAACCAGCGAAAGCCGGTCTGCACCACGGAAAATGGCAGGCCGATGGTTGGCGCCAGCAGAAAAATCACATGCAACGGGTAGGCAAAGCCCTGCTGATCTTTGGGGTCGTCCGGATGATTCGAATCGAGCGGGCGCCCGTAGTATCCGCTCTGGATCTCCCGCGTGACCTCCGGGCCGTAGGGATCACGGTGGTGCAGTAATAATTCCCTTGCCCCGAGCCAGCGCGGATAAAGATCGGAAAGATTGCCCCGTGGCCGTCCGCGGGCGGCGGCATCCGCCTTCTGGTAAGGCACGAGCACTTTCTGCACATAGAACCACATGCTTCCAGCGAAAAGCAGCGCCAGGAGCAGCCCGAGTCTGGAGTCTTTGAGCAACGGGTGGCGGAAACAAAAGTCGCTCCATGTTACAACTTATGCGAGCGAACTTCCGTTGCGATTGCGAATCTGCATCTCCGCGGCGATTGGAGTGGCAAGTGGGGCGTTCTGCTGTTTTCTGCTGCTGCACTTCCATCAGGGAGCCGGCGATTTCGGTTGGACCGTCCGCGCAGCCCAGCATCTGTTGGCGCGACAAAATCCCTACAACACTCCTCTGGAGCAATATCCGCTGACCGCGGCGGTTTTCGGATTGCCCTTCGTCTGGTTACGCCCGGAGATAGCCGGAGGTCTGTTCTACGGCGTCAGCTCGGCGTTGCTGGCTTTTGGCGTCACCCGCAACGGCTATCACGGCTTGCTGGTCTTCTTCGCGTATCCCTACTGGGCGGGACTGTTGGCGGTGCAGTGGTCGCCATTGATCTTCGCCAGCGCCTTCTTCCCGCTCCTGCTACCAGCCACCATGGCCAAGCCCCAGATCGGTTTGCCGGTTGCGATTACTCATCTCAGCCGACGCGGCATCCTGGCCTGCGCCGTTGTTGGATTGCTCACCTTGATTGTGATGCCCCGGTGGCCTTTGCTCTGGTTGGGACAACTGAAATACTACGAGCACTTCATTCCGCTGCTGGTCCTGCCCGGACCCTTGCTCGCGCTGGCTCTGTGGCGCTATCGCGATGCCGATGCCTGGTTTCTAGTGGTGACCGCGATGATGCCGCAACGCTGGTTCTTCGACGCTTTTATCCTCTGGCTAATTCCGAAATCGCGGCGCGAAATTCTTTTCACCGCCGCCCTTAGCTGGGGGGCCGGCGTCTGGCGCTGGAATCACATCCCGCACAGCTTTGTGGAAGTGGGACGCCTCGCTCTGGTCTTTATCTACCTGCCGATGCTCGCAGTCGTACTGCTGCGTCATTTTCGGCCCGCAAAGCGCTGATCAAGCTCAACAATCCAGCAAAGAAAATCAGCAGGACCACCGCCATGAATTGCAACTGGCTGTAGCGTAACGCCAGTACGATGTACAACGGACTACAGAACAGGATCGCCATGCAGGCGTAGAGTGTCGTCTTCATCCCATTTGGAATTGGAGGATCGGATAGCAGAACTTCGAGTACGAGAACAATGGCCAGAAACAACATGCTCAGGTCGTGCACGTAGATGTGATAACTGAGCAAGACCGTCCCCACCAGGCTCAGAGCAACCAGGGGCTGGCGACATTCAGAATTGGCGACGAAGGCTCTCCTCCAGGCGTAGACCATCACCATCAGCACGATCGCGGACGAAAATACCAGCAAGCCGGTCCGTAGCCATGGATGACTCTCTGATACCAGAGTCCAAATCAAGCCGTGAAGGTTGGCTGTATTCCCCTGTGTGGTATTCCAAACGTACCTCATGTCATGGTCAGTCTCCCAGACGTATCGAGGATAGGTGAGAAGACCGTGCCATCCTGTTACCGCTACGCTGATCAAGCCCAGGAGGGCGGCGACCGCCAAAAAGCCCACAATAACGCGCTTGCGCCGGAACAGAGAAAAAACAAAAGGCAGCACCAGATGGTATTTGTAGAGACCCAGTCCCAACCAACCTCCGGTGGAGAGCTCGGCGTTGCGGTTCAGACCCACAAACGCAAGGCAATAGAGAAATAGAAGAAGAATGGAGTCCTGACCCCGGATGAGCGCCATAAAGATGGGGAAAAACGCCAGGCAGCCGAGTATCCAGAGATAAAGCGGCGCTCTCCCCAGCGCGCCAAGAGATTGGCGGAGTATAAGAAGGGCGGAAAACAGCAACCCCAGATTCACGCCCAGCCAGATCCAAAACGCGGTCAGGTAGGAAAATCGCGCAAGAGGAACAAACAATACGGCCTCAAAAGGCGGATGGTTGTACGGAAGGATGGAGCCGCGTTTCTCCAGGGCGCGCGGGGAGAACGAACGCTGCACCGATTCCTGCAGGCGGTCGTCATATAATCGGGCGCCCTGTCCGTCACGCAGGATGTGGCCGGCGGTGTAGAAGATGCTGAAATCCGGAAGCCCCTCCGGAACAAGCTGCTTGGCCTGCCACAACACATAGCCGTGAAGAACAATCATGGCGCTGAAGTAGAGGGCAAGGTTCCGCTGAGTTAGCTTTGAAAGCATGAGACCGAGGGAACGAATTATAGGCTAAGGCGAAATGGAGTGTAGCGCCGGCGAGGCCATTCTGCAGTCCAGCCTGCAAAACTCCCGTGAACGCGGCCGGGAGGGGCTACAATTTGCTGGTCTTACCAACATCGTTGAAGAATCTTCTGCA
>JBGQIG010000085.1:0-9901 GCA_041498365.1 Terriglobia bacterium
AGGCCACGAAGTTGCAGTCTGGAGTCGAACGGCGGGCAAGGCAGTAGAAGGCGCGCGGACCGCGACTTCCCCGGCTGACGCGGCGCGGGGCGCGGAAGTGGTCTGGATGTGCGTCTCTGACACCAATGCCGTCGAGAGTGTTCTGTTCGGGCCGGAAGGGGTCGCGGAAGCGCTGGCCGAAGGCATGACCATTGTCGATTCCAGTACCATTTCACCTTCAGCGACCCGCAAATTTGCCGAACGCGTGGGGGCGCGGGGCGTGCGCTACGTGGATGCGCCCATGACCGGATCGAAAGTGGCAGCAGATGGAGGGACCCTCACTTTTATGGTGGGCGGAGACGAAGCGGTGATCGAGTCCATCAAGCCCCTGTTTGCCGCAATGGGCAAAGTGTTTTTCCGCATGGGAGAAACCGGCAAGGGCCAGGCCACCAAACTGGTCATGAATCTGCAAATCGCGCTGATCTATGAAGGCTTTGCCGAGGCCCTGACCCTGGCGACGAAGCTGGGAGTGGATGCCCAGAGTCTGATCTCGCTGATTCAGGCATCCATGGTTCGGTCCGGAGTTGTGGACTACAAAGCACCCTTCGTCCTGAAACGTGACTTCACACCCAATTTCCCGTTGCGTCTTATGCATAAAGACATCCGTTTGACGCTCGAGGCTGCCAAAGAAGTTCGGGTCAAGCTGCCCGCCCTCGAAACGGTGGAAGAAATCTACGAACTGGCGACCGAGGACGGACACGAAAACCTGGACTACGCCGCGACCCTCACGCTGCTGGAGAAATGGGCCGGAGTGGAAGTGAAGGGCGCCTCGGCCTGAGGCAAGATTCACGAAGGTCACAACTTCCGTTCGGCCAGCACGAGCGTGGACGCTCGCGCCTACCTCGTTCACTATTGCCCGTGCTAGTACCTCCGTAACGTCTCGCCTGTCTTCTATTACAGAACTTTTACACGCGGCTTTATCCGGCCCTGCTAACGTAAGCCTTGGAAGCTCAATACCGGGTACGGGAACAGGACATGGCGATGGACCTCCAAGTGTTGGATCGGAAGGCAGCGGCAGATAACGAAGTCAACTGGGTAACCGCGACGTTTATGGCCTTGTTTCATGTGGGCGCGATCGCGGCGCTGTTCTTCTTCTCCTGGAAAGCTCTCCTGGTGTCGATGTTTTTGTGGTGGGTTTCCGGAAGCCTGGGCATCGGCATGGGCTACCACCGGCTGCTCACCCATCGCGGATACAAGACTCCGAAGTGGGTAGAGTATTTCCTGACCACCTGTGCGACGCTTGCTCTCGAAGGCGGGCCCATCTTCTGGGTAGCCACTCATCGCATCCACCATCAATATTCCGATCAGGAAGGCGATCCGCACTCACCCCGCGACGGCAAGTGGTGGGCTCACATGGGCTGGATTTTGACCGGTAAGTCGATGCACCACGACACGACTACGCTGGCACGTTACGTTCCCGACCTGGCCAAGAACAAGTTTCACGTCTGGATCACGAAATATCACTACGTTCCCATGATCGTTCTGGGCGTGGCACTGTTCGCCATTGGCGGCCTCCCCGTTCTCTTGTGGGGCGTCTTCTTCCGCACCGTGATCGGACTGCACACGACCTGGCTGGTAAACTCTGCTACCCATAGCTGGGGCTCGCGACGCTTTGTCACCAAAGATCTTTCGACCAATAGCTGGTGGGTGGCTTTGCTGACGTTTGGTGAAGGCTGGCACAACAACCACCACGCCCACCCGGTTTCCGCCCGCCATGGCTTGAAGTGGTACGAAGTAGATTTCAACTGGTACGGCATCTGGACGCTAAAGAAGTTGGGGCTCGCGCGCCATGTGTACCGGGTAAAGCTTTCCGAACTACAACGCCGCGAAGAAGAAGGAATGCCGGCAGCGGCACGGTCGGAAATGGTCTCTGCTTAAGCCGACCCCTCGGAGCTGTCAATCCTGAGCGGAGTAGCGGCTTCGCAGCGCGAAGCCGCCGCGCAGTCGAAGGACCCCTACCCGCTTCCAACCGCGCTAACGAAATCGGCAGAAGGAACGGCCGTACCCGCCAACGTGTGCCGCACAAAACCACAACGAACACGCTTACCAATCTACCCTCGTGCATCTCCATGCCCGGAGTCCACGGGAGCTTCGCCAACAATGCAATGCCGTAAAGCTGCTAGGGGGTCCTTCGACTCCATCAGCCCGTTCGCAAGCGAATGGGCTGAATTCCGCTCAGGATGACACTTAGTATTACAGCGCCCGTTTCCTTCTCCACGCGGTAGAATCCTGCCATGCGCATTACCAGTCGCCGCAGGGCAATCGCGTTTTTTGTCGTTCTCGGCGTCTGCCTGGTGTTGCTGGCGGTTGGACTGAACGTCGGCTGGATCATTCTCAACTGGCGCGAAGGTGTGTTGCTCTTCCTGGGGGTGATCTTCTTCGCGCTGCTGATTGCCGGACTCATCGTGAACACCAGTTTCCTGGTGCACGAAATTCGCCGCAATGAACAGCACGACAGCTTTATCAACGCGGTCACTCACGAACTGAAGACTCCCATCGCGTCCATTCGCCTTTATCTGCAAACCTTGCAGCACCGTGATGTGGATGACGCCCAGCGCCGCGAGTTCTATCGTCTGATGCTGGACGATACCGATCGTTTGCTGGGCACGGTCGAGCAAGTGCTTAAAGCAGGTGAGGCGAGCCACAAGAAGCAAGACCGGCGCGTGACGGTGGACTTCAGTGAACTGGTGCGGGAATGTGTGGAAGTGGCTCGGACCAGCCACCACCTCCAGCCTGACTCGCTGCGCTATGATTCTTCGGCGAACGGGGCGGGCACCAGCGTGCTGGGAGACTCCGAAGAGTTACGAACCGCGATTTCCAACATGCTCGACAATGCCGTCAAGTATTCCGGCGATCGGATTGAGGTTTCGGTCCGGATCGAAACCCCGGATGATAAGCACGTGAGGCTGAGCGTTCGAGATCAGGGCGTGGGGATTCCGGCGGCAGAGCTAAAACGTATCTTCAAACGCTTTTACCGGGTCTCCAACCGCTCGCTGAGCCATGTGAAGGGAACCGGCCTCGGCCTTTTCATCGTGCGGACAATTGCCCGCAAACATGGTGGCCGGGTGTTCGCCGAGAGCGAAGGCGAGGGACGCGGAACGAAGGTAGTTTTGGAACTGCCGCGAGTGAATTTGTAGCGCTGGCGCTACACTTCAACAAAGTGCATGAGTCATGTTTTGATTGTCGAAGACGAGGCTCACTTGGCCAAGGGTTTGCAGTTCAACCTCGAGGCGGAGGGGCACTCCGTTTCCGTGGTCGGCGACGGCGAGAGTGCGCTTGGCTTGCTGTTGGGCAAGTCTGAAGACGGGAAGCGAAGCGAGTTCGATGCGGTTGTGCCCGACGTAATGCTTCCCGGCAAAGATGGTTTCGCCGTCGCCGCCGAACTGCGGGCGGCCAAACAATTCGTCCCTGTGCTCATGCTTACCGCGCGCGGCCGGCCGGAGGATGTGCTCAAGGGATTCGCCTCAGGCGCAGATGACTATCTTCCCAAGCCTTTCGAACTCCCTATCCTGCTGGCTCGATTGCAGGGACTCTTGCGCCGTCGGGAGTGGATGCGACAGAGCCCAGCTGCGCATGCCGCCTCCCCAAAAGGAGGGGTGGAATACCAGGTGTTCTCGTTCGACGGCCGGACCATCGATTTCGGCAAGCTGGAGTTACGGGTGAATGGGAACACCATCCAGCTCACCCTGATGGAAGCGGAACTGCTCCGCCATCTGATCCGGAACGAGGGACGGGTCGTTTCCCGCAAATCGATTCTGGAAGAAGTGTGGGGCTTGCACGAAGACACCGACACCCGCGCCATCGATAATTTCATCGTACGCCTGCGGCGATACATCGAAGACAATCCTGCCACGCCGCGACATCTGCTCACCGTTCGAGGTGTAGGCTATCGCTTCATCGCGGAACCGGAGAAGGACTGAAGCGAGTAGCGCGAGCCCTGGCTCAAGGCATAGACACTCGATCATGTGGGCTTCACAGGCTGCTGAAAAAGTAGAAATACGTACCGCAGGGGCTAAGGCCCCGACTTGTTTGAAAGCGTCATTGCAGGGCCAAGGCCCCGCTCCACCCAAAGCCAGAGTTTTTCAGCAGCGTGTTCAGCCCTGAGGTACTTTATCTCGACTTCTTCCGCAGCTTCCGCTACCGCCCGAGCTGGGCGATCAGGTTTTCTCTATGCTTCAACGCCATCCCGTCGATCCGGTCCAGAGCAAGCGCGTAACCGGTGAAGGCGAGAGTGGCGGGCAGCAGGAAGATCAATATTGTCATCCAGGAATCCCCAGCTTGGCGGGCCAGCCAGAGCACCAGCGCACCGGCGCCGAACAGCGCTCCTCGAATTCCAAAGCTTGCCAACACGGTGGTCAGGGATGCCCGCTGTCGCCCAAACACGCCCGCTTCCACTCGGGTTGGAGAATAGATCGAGAACAGATTCCCGGCTGCGAGGTCAAGGGGCACGAAAAACAGAATTCCCGCCAGCGTGGCCACCGTGACTTTGACTGAGGGCGGCCCATAGAGCACATATGTGCCCAGCCATACCAGGACAACCTCCAGCACGAAAACCGCCGAATGTGCCAGATTCTTCCCCACCATGATTTGCCGGAAACGAACCGGTGAGGCGAAGAAGAACTGGATGCCACCGCCATCCGCTCCAAAATTGTTGTAAGAAAGATTTGTCAGCAAGAGTAACGCGTAGGCGGCGCCGAGCGGAAAGGTGAGTTCGGGTGCGTGCGCGAACAGGCCTTCATTTCGACCTGTACTTCGGAAAACCAGGAGCATGAACAGGGGCACGATCAAGGTAAACAGCATCGGCCCGCTGCGGCTGAGATAGCGCAGCTCTTTTTCGAAGACGGCAGCGATGGGCCCCGGAAGTCCAGGCAGATGCCAACCGGGCCGGAACGCCGGAACCTTCGTTCCCAATGCTCTGCGTCGGTCCGATTCGCTGAGATTCTCTCCCCGATACTCCGCCCGCAGGCGAACATTCAGCAGCCACAGGAATGCGACTCCGTAGAGTCCTAACAGCAAGAAAGAGACAAGGCTGGCCTGGGGGTGTCCCTGCAGTGCACCCGCGATGGCACTGGCGGCGAGGCCCGGGGGCAGAGGCCGCTGCGCCTTGGAGAGTTCCTGGCCCAACAGTCTCGCTTCGGGCTTCGAGCGATGTCCGTAAACTGCGATCATGGGTCCGATCAACTGCAGACTGAGGATGGAGAGAAAAAACAGGACACCCATGATTTCGCGCGTCCGCCGTTGTGCCAGCCAGCGCTCGAGCCAGGCGAAAACCATGCGCGCGAGAAGGATATTCACCATCGCGAAGGTCAGGAGTACTACCGTCGCCCAGGGAAGCACGGTGGGTCTGGCGACTCCAATGCCGATGTCGATTCCGAGCAACCACAGGCTGGCCACAGTGGTTGCCGGATCCAGCGAGCCGTATGCCAGGCGAATCAGAAAGTACGACCGGTAACTGAGCGGAAAGCGAAGAAGGCTCGAGGACTCGACATTCTCAGTGAATGCCGTCGCCATCAGGGGAAAGAGCTGCCAAAACAGAAATACGGGCCACAAGAGAACGCCAATCCACTCGGCGTTTCCCTGCAACATCAGAAACCAGGCGGCTCCACCAAGGCCTACGGCGCCACCGACTCCACCGGCCACAAAAGCCAGAGCGATGAAAATGCGTGACGCCAACTCCAGCCGGCCGCGAATGGTCCGCAGCGAGTTGACAAAGATGTGCCAGCGCAGTTCAGCGACCGCAGCCAGTTGCTGGCGCGCCTGTGGAGCCAGACTCAGCCTGCCCAGCTTTATCCCAACCATGAGAGTTCCTGGCTGGCGGATCTAGATTCGCCCACTATCCGGAGAAAGATTTGTTCGAGGGTCAACTTTCCGCCCGCGGAACCGTTCGCTATCTCCACAACCGGCAGGCCTGACGCCTGTGCTTCCACCCCCGCCCGCAGTTCTTCAATCGAGCCCTGCGCCACCAGCCGCCCACGATGAATGATGCCGACGTGACTGCACAATCGTTCCACGATTTCCAGCACGTGCGAGGTCAGGAAGACGGTTGCGCCGCGCGCGATCATGCGTTGCAGCATGGCTTTTAGAGTGCCGGCGGCGATGGCGTCCACGCCTTCGAACGGCTCATCCAGAAAAAGAACTTTCGGTCCATGGATGACAGCCGCAGCCAGCGCCAGCTTTTTCTGCATTCCATGCGAGTAGTCGGTGACCAGCGACTTGGGCTGGTCGGTGAGTTGCATGAACTCGAGCAGTTCTGCCGTCCGCCTGGCCGCGGTTTCGCGGTCCAGACCATACATACGGCCGACGAAATTCAGATATTCCGAACCCGTCAATCTTCCAAACAGCGCCATGCCTTCGGGCACCACTCCGATCTGCCGCTTTACTTCGACCAGATTAGTGACCAGATCAAGGCCGAGAATCTCGATTCTCCCGGCGGTAGGCGCGAGCAAGCCGGTCAGCATTTTGATGGTCGTGGATTTTCCCGCACCGTTCGGTCCCAGGAAGCCGAAAAACTGCCCTGCAGCCACTCGGAGATTCACCTCTTCGACGGCTACGAGTTCGCCAAAACGCCGCGTCAGATTTTCGGTGGAGATGGTAGGAGAGTCCATGAAAGTTCCGACTCTAGCACAAGCGCACAGACCGTCACGGAAGGAAAGACCTTCTGGTTAAGAGACTCGGGACCGCCTTTGTCGAATCCTAAGCACTTCCCAATTGAGTTCTCTTACCCTTAGCGCAATGTTGCCAGGTGCACGCTTCGATTTCTGTAATCCACGCTTTGATAAAGACCTTCATCGTACTAGACTAAGCGGCGAAATTTGTCGGGCCCTTCGAATGCGAGTGCAGAAGGTGGGCCCCTGGCGGAGTTCGAGGAGGATCTATGGGGTCTCGCTGGCTTCTGCTGCTCTTATTCTCGTTGACCACCAGCGCGTTGGTGGCGCAATCTCCACCGCCAGTGGCTGAAAGCCAACCCACGGTGCAGAGCCTGCTCGACCGGATCCAGCAACTGGAAAGTCGGATCAGCCAACTGGAGGACCGTGACCGCAAGCTGGAAGCTGCCCAGGCGGCCGCCCCGGCCGCGCCCACCCCGGCGGAGACTCCTGCTGAAGCTGCCGCTCCGACCCCCGCCCAGGCCCCTGCCGCCACGCCGGGTCCGGCTGCTGCACACGATGAACATGCCAGCATGGGTGAAATTCGCGACACGGAACGGCGTTTTCCGTCATTGCAAATCAGAGGATTCGGCGATATCGATTTCTCCGCGACCGATCAGCACGGATCGATCAGCGGCTTCAATCTGGGCCAGTTCGTCCTGCACCTGGCTTCGCCTCTCTCGGAAAAAGTCAGCTATTTCGGCGAAGTCAGTTTCACTGCGCAGCCGAATAGCTACGATCTCAGCGTGGAACGCACCATTATTCGCTATGACTACAACGACTATTTCAAAGTCTCATTTGGCAAGTACCATACCCCGATTGGTTACTGGAATGCGGCTTTCCACCACGGAGCCTGGCTGCAAACCACCATCAGCCGGCCGGAAATGATCAAGTTTGGTGGGACATTTATTCCCACTCACTTTGTGGGACTGCAGGCAGAAGGAAATATTCCTTCCGGTGGGCTGGGGTTGGGCTACAGCGTGGGGTTGGGCAACGGCCGATCCGCGTTCCTAAGCAAATCCGGAGACAGCGGAGATGCCAACGACAACCGGTCTTGGGTGGCCGCTGTTTTTGCCCGGCCTGCCCGTTTCTATGGTCTGCAGTTCGGCGCCTCGGTCTATCGTGACAAGCTTACGCCGCAGTCCGGCGGGAATTTTCGTGAGTGGATTACCTCTGCACACGTAGTCTGGACCAAAGAGAAGCCTGAGTTCCTGGCTGAATATGCAAACATTCTTCACCGCGATATCCTGACCTCCAACACCTACGATAGTCAGGCCTTCTACGTCCAGCTCGCGTACCGGCTACCGTGGCAGGAAAACAAATGGAAGCCCTATTATCGATTCGAGTATATTCATAAGCCGGAAACCGATCCGACGCTAGTCGATGTGCTCGATCTTTCGGGTTCGACGCTTGGAGTCAGATACGACATTACGAACTACGCCGCTTTCAAGGGCGAGTACCGTAACAGTCGTCATGGCGTAAACCAGCCCCGGGTGAACGGGGCATTTTTCCAGACTGCGTTTACCTTCTGACACGCCCATGACAGCCCATTGGAAATTCGTGTTTCGAGCCCTGACGTTAAGCTGCCTGTGCCTGGCGCTGCTGCCACTCGCGGCCCAGCGGCACGACGTCGATATCGCTGTCGTGGTCCATCCCGACACACCCATCAGTAATCTGAATATGGCCGAAGTGCGGAAGGTATTTCTCGGCGACCGTCAGTATTGGACGACCAACATTCCCGTTGTACTGCTCATTCGCGCGCCCGTGGCCCGCGAGCGAAACGTGGTTCTGAAGGTTATCTATCAGATGTCCGAGTCACAGTTCAAGCAGTATTGGATCGCGAAAATTTTCCGCGCCGAGGCGGCCACTGCTCCCAAGGTCGTGTATTCGAATGACATGGCCAACCAACTGCTGACGGCCATTCCGGGAGCGATCGCGTTCATCGATGCCAAAGACGTCAAGCCTGGCGCGAAGGTAGTCCGGGTGGATGGCCGTTTACCGGGAGAGGCTGGCTATCCGCTGCGATGATGGCAATGGCCGGGCTGTGAGGCTGGATACCTCCCGGTAGGCGCCCTCCCGAAACTGGCGAAGCCCAGCCGAGGAACGACGCGGATTCAGATGGAATTTGGGAAGGGCACGACTTCAGTCGTGCCGAAACAGCCCTTCTCATATCCAATCGGATCGGCGTTTTTCCGCAGCCCGTTACTGCGGTATGGCAAGCTGCTGCCCGATTTTCTGGAATCTTGCGTCCGAGCGCATTTCATCAAACGCGGGTTCGATGGTGACGTAGGTGAGATTGCTGTCGCGCTGGGCGTAAGCCTGTTCCAGCGCCGCCAGCGCTTGAGCCTTATCTCCCAGGCGGGCGTGGATTTGGGCAATGTTGTAGGACGAAACGTAACCCCGCTTCGATACTTCCTTGAGACCTTCCAGCCAACTCTTCATCACACCGGGATAGCCGGAACTATTGAAATCCTCGCCGATGGCTGCCGCCAGATCGGGATTCCCGGAAAGCGTCAGTACTTTCTGCCGCTCGCCAATGGCTTCTTTGAACATACCGTTTTGGGCGTATGCAGCCTCGATGGCATGTTGGGCGGGCACGAATTTCGGATCCATGTCTAATGTTTTTCTGAGCTGCTGCGCAGCGGCGTCATACTGCCGCGTAAAGTAGAGGAGACGGCCCAGGCTGGTGTTGGTGAGAAGCGACAGCGGATCGAGCTCCTGCGCCTTCTTCAGTTCCATCCTGGCTTCATCGAAACGACCCATGCGGGTCAGAAAATCGCCGTACCATTGGTGGCCGGAAGCATAGTTGGGATTTAACTGAATCGCCCGTTTGAACTCCGATTCGGCCCCTGCCCAATCCCAGTCATAACTTTCCCGTACCAAGGCTAGAGAAATGTGCGCCTCCGGCAGGGTGTCATCCAGTTTGACCGCTTGCATGGCTGCCGACTTGGCATTTTGCCACACCTTCCGCGGAGCTATGTACCCGGATTCGCCGAGAAAATTATAGGTATCGGCGAGCCCGGTGTAAGCCTTTGCGTAATGGGGGTCCTTCTCGACTGCCTGATTGAAATAGTCAGTCGCTTTTCTGAAACCATCTTCCGTCCACTTGTTCCAGTAAAAAAGACCCTTCAGGTAGAGCTGGTAAGCCTCCGGATTTTCGGTGTCGTGCTTGGTTAACTGAAGTTCCTCCTCACTCGTCAACTTTAGTCCCAATTGGC
>JBGQIG010000086.1:0-9891 GCA_041498365.1 Terriglobia bacterium
CAGCGCCCTGCTGCTGCAACGCAACAACGATGCCAGCCCTTTGGTCGCTTGCGGCTGTCTCGGGTTCGCAGGTGTGCTTGTCGTTGCCATTATCGCGCTAAACATTGCGTTGCTCATCTGGGTCGCGCGGGACGCTAAAAGCCGGGGGATGGACAATTCCGTCCTCTGGATGGTTCTGGTCATGCTTACCGGAATCATCGGCCTGATCATCTACCTGTTCGTTCGTCCGCAAGGCAATTTGATGACTTGCGCGCATTGCGGAAACAAGCGCCTGCAAGTGAGCGCAAAATGCCCACACTGCGGAAATTCCTGAAGCACCCCGGGACCTATCTCGCGCTCCTCGGTTTGGTCGTGGCCAGCGCGTACGCCGACAGCTTTCGGCCGCCCAGCCATCAGCTCTCCGCCAGCGCCTACATTGCCCTGGTGCACGGGTATCAAGGCGTGGGCCGTCCCCTGATTGCTAACCTCGTGCCCTGTCGCTACCGCCCGACCTGCTCCCGTTACTCGATCGAGGCGGTGGAAAAATATGGACTGCGGAAAGGGCTGGCCTTGACTTCAGCGCGCCTATGGCGTTGCCGCAGGAGTGTACCCTTGGGTAGCCCCGACCCGGTTCCCTAACCTCTTACTCTTTTTCTTGCACAATTCTGTGCATCTTATTGATAGTGAATGAGCCGTCGGATGCATCGACTCCGGCTGCACGAGTTCTGCGCGTGGCCCATGCCTGGTTGAAAACCATTCTTCGAGGCCAGACGCCAATGCGATTCTGTTTGCCTTGGAAGGCTGATTCTGTTAACTTTCGCGGGATTCAGATATGAGTGGACGACTCGTGTCCGGGTGTCAGGTTGCACAAACCCAGGTGCACTAAGGGAGGGAAATTCAATGGCTTTTTGCAGCGGGTGTGGAACGCAGATAGCGGATGGCTCCACCATGTGTCCAGCCTGTAGCAGCCGCACAGCGGCGCCGTCGGCCGGAGCCGCCCAGGGCACAACCGGCGGCATGACCGACAACGTTGTGGGCATGCTGTGTTACATCACAATCGTCCCAGCGATCATCTTCCTGGTGATGGAACCTTACAACAAGAACCGCTTTGTTCGCTTTCACGCCTTCCAGAACATTTTCTTTTGTGTGGCATGGATTGCGGTCTGGATCGCGCTGAGCTTTGTGGGCATGATCCCCGTGCTGGGCTGGCTGACCCTGCTGATCTGGCCGCTGCTCGGGCTTGGAGGCCTGATTCTCTGGATTATCCTGCTGATCAAGGCCAACCAGGGCCAGATGTTCAAGCTGCCTGTGATCGGTGACCTGGCTGAGAAACAAGCCAACGCCATGTAGTTTCGAGCGCTTGGTGCGGCCGTTCCTTCGCCCGCCCTTCGCAGATTACCGGTCTCCCCCGCGCCTGGCCGGAGACCGGTTCAACTTTCCTCCCTTGACAGATCTTCTCCGGGATGTCATTCCTATTAGCTTTTGGTTCGCATCCTCGCTGCGGCGCGACAGGCGCGGGAGGTAGGACCGGTGAAGGAAACGATTGAAAGTTCGGGTCTTCTATCACGACAAATGCTTTGACGGCGCGGCCTCGGCCGCCCTGTTTTCGCGCTTTTACCGGGAGCGGATCCGGAACGATGTCAGCTTCGTTTTCTCCGGGCTGCTGCACCGCGCCAGCTCCCTGTTTGATGAAAAACAGTTCGATGGCGACGAGAACGCCATCGTCGACTTCAAGTACTCCAGTTCCCCCAAAATCACCTGGTGGTTCGACCATCACCAGAGCGCCTTTCTCACTCCGGAGGACGCGGCCCACTTCGAACAGGACCAGAGCAACCGCAAATTTTACGATCCTGATTTCAAGTCATGCACCAGCTTCATTGCCACCGTGGCGGAGCAGCGCTTTGGCTTTGATCCCAGCCCCGTGGCCGACCTGATCCACTGGACCGACATCGTGGACGGGGCCATGTATCCGGATGCGAGGACTGCGGTCGAAATGAAGGAGCCCGCCATGAAGCTGACCATGGTGATCGAGTCAGCTCAGGACTATAGCTTCGTGCCGCGGCTCATACCGCTATTGGTCACCAAGCCGCTGGGAGAAATTCTGCAAGAGCCTTTCGTTGCGCCGCTGCTGGAACCCCTTCTGGAGCGTCATCAGCGCTCCATCGCTGTGTTACGAGAGCGCACGGAGTCGAAAGACGGCACGCTCTTCTTTGATGTCACCGATCACGACCTCGAGGGTTACAACAAGTTCATCCCCTACTATCTGCACCCTGAATCGATCTATAGCGTGGGCCTCAGCAAGAGCAGCTTTCGCGTGAAAGTCTCGGTTGGATCGAATCCCTGGGCGCCCTCGGAGCCGACCGTCAATCTGGCCAAGGTTTGCGAGCGCTACGGCGGTGGTGGCCACGCCCGCGTAGGCGCGGTCTCCTTCGGCGTCACCGAAGAAGATGCCGCGAGAAAGGCCGCGCGTGAGATTGCAGCCGAACTGCGCGCCAGCGTCCGCGCACAACGGTCATCCTGAGCGAAGAGCGCTGCTTCGCTTGCGAAGCGGTCCGCGCAGTCGAAGGACCCCTAATCCCTTCACCTAAGCCGAATTTCGTAGGAATTCCTACCGTGCCCATTTGGTACAGGGAAAATCGCCTCGTGTCACAAATTCTCAGCACCCCGATGCTAGGATTGAAGCGCAAGCGGGCCCTGCGATTCCGCTCAGGATGAATTGAAAAAAGGCTGTCGAAAATACTTTGACCACTCCTCCCAGCTCCAATTCGGTCATCCTGCGCGCCGAGCGGTTGGGCCGGACTATCCACGAGAAGATCCTGGTCCAGGATGCCAACTTCGAACTGTGCAAGGGAGAAGTATTGGCCATCACCGGCCCCAGCGGTTCCGGCAAGACTTCGCTGCTGCGGCTGCTCAACCGTTTGGACGAGCCCACCTCCGGGACGGTGTTTGTCGAGGGGGCCGACTATCGCAACCTCGAGCCGCGAGAATTGCGCCGCAAGCTCGGCATGGTAGCGCAACGTCCCTATCTGTTCCCCGGCACCGTGGCGGACAATCTGCGCTTCGGGCCGGCTCAACGCGGTGAGCTGTTGAAACCAGAAGCCATCGAAAACTTGCTGACCCAGGTCGGACTCAGAGGTTACGCGGGCCGCGACGTCGCCAACCTTTCCGGGGGGGAAGCGCAGCGCGTTTCCGTGGCCCGCACCCTGGCCAATTCGCCGCTGGTCCTCCTGCTCGACGAACCTACATCGGCTTTGGACGATGCCGCGAAACTAGAAGTGGAATCTTCCATCCAGAAAGTTGTGCATGATCAGGGACTGACCTGCGTGATGGTCACACATGACATGCCCCAGGCGGCACGCCTGGCCGGGCGGGCTCTCTTGCTCGAAGCCGGACGCATTGTGCGCGCCGGCCCGGTAGCGGAGGTGATGCATGCTTAGACTGTTCTTCCACTCGCAACTACAATTGGGTCTTGCCCAGGCGTCGGTAGCTGCCTTGGCGGCATTAATTGTCGTTCTGTTCGCCCGCCGGCGTGGCATCCATCTGGAAGGTGAAACCTTGATCGCGATGGTGCGCGGATTGGTGCAGATCATCGCGGTAGGCTCAATCCTCGTGGTGCTTCTGCGCGCCCCCCGCTGGACCAGCGGACTTCTGCTGGCCGGGATGATTGTGGCTGCAGGCGCAACCTCCGCCCGCCGTGCCAAAGGCATGCCCGACGCGTTTCGTGTCTCCACCTGGGCCATCGCCTTCGGCGCCGGTTCCATCATCGCCCTGATGACGTCCCTGGGAGTGATCGACACGGCTATCACCTCGCTGGTCCCGGTGGGGAGCATGCTGATCGCCAATGCCATGAACACCAATGGATTGGCGCTGAACCGCTTTCGGTCCGACGTCCTGGCGCACGTGGGCGAGATCGAAACCGCGCTGGCATTAGGGGCCGAAGCCCGCAACAGTGTTTCGCCCTATGTCCAAGCTTCGTTCGAAGCCAGCCTCATCCCGGCCATTGACTCGCTGCGCTCACTCGGCATCGTTTGGATTCCCGGCCTGATGGCAGGCATGCTGCTGTCCGGCGCTCGCCCGGTGTATGCGGCCATCTACCAGTTCGTAGTACTGGCAATGATCTTCGCGGCTTCAGGCTTGACCTCGCTGATCAGCACTATGCTGATCCGCGGCCGCGTGTTCTCACCCGCAGAGCAATTGCTGCTACAGCCAGGAAGATAACAGCGACCTTCTTATGGACAACGCGGCACAGTCGAGCGCAGACCATGCAGCAGCGCGGCATCGCCACGCCACCGGGCTTCGCGCCGTCGCAACTCTCGAACTGACCAAGGGCTTGTTGATACTTCTCCTGGGCTTTGGCGCGGTTTCGCTGGTCCACAAGGATGCTTGGGACCTCGCCGAAACCGTGCTGCGATTCCTGCACGTGAATCCTGATCACCATTACGCCCAGGTCTTCCTGAACCTGGCGGACAATCTCACCGACGCGAAATTGTGGGCGATGGCGGCCGGGGCGGCGGCCTACTCCACTATCCGCTTCGTCGAGGCTTATGGGCTATGGCGGGAACGGACCTGGGCGGAATGGTTCGCCCTGATTTCAGGGGCACTGTACGTGCCTTTCGAGGCGTATGAGTTGGTGCGACGCCATACCCTGATTCACGCAGCCGTATTGCTCATCAATCTGGCTATCGTGCTCTACATGCTCTACCTGAGGTTATCCGCGCAGGCGGAAGCTGAAGGCGCAGAACCGTCCGGTTAGGCTAGCTTAGCCATTCAGAAGTTCTCGGATGCGCCCCACGCCCTCGCGAAACTCTGCCACAGGAGTCAGCAAGCTTACGATCAGGTATCCGTCGCCGGGAAAATCGTAGAAATGGCCGGGATGAACCAGCACGGACGCTTTGCGAAGGATTTCAATCGCCAGGTCTTCATCGGATTGGGTCACGGGCACGCGCAAGACCGCATACCATCCACCCTCGAGGTGCAGACGCCGGGAGGATTTCTGCCCGGCCAGTTGGCGATCGAGTTCCGCAAGATTGACGCGGAGACGGTCGAGGAGCAAGGGCTGGATGTTATTTCGTTGTTGCAGCAGCATGGTCGCAGCCAACTGTATAGGCGTATTCATCGAGAGATACGTGTCAGCAATTACTTCCAAACGTTCCATAGCCTCGGTTGCAGCGTCTATTGGACCGCTGGTCGCTACCCACGCCAGCTTCATCTGCGGGAGGCCGGAGATTTTCGATAGCCCGCTGAGAGTGAATGTCAGCACGTCCCGGTTGACGGCGAAAGTTGGGCGTGGCACGCCGTCGTGTGGGTAGTCGAGAAAAACTTCATCCACGATCAGGGCGAGACTGTTCTCCTGGCAGAACGAGTTTAACGACTTTCGTTCGCCCTCGCTGACATACGAGCCAGTGGGATTGTTGGGATGCACGACCACTACTGCCCGCGTCCGCTGGTTCACAGCTTTGTACAGCGACGGAAAATCAATCTGCCAGCCGTGATCGTAGATCAACGGGTAGGGTGCCAGGGTCACGTCCCCAAGATCGGCGAGAAACTCAAATAGCGGATAGCTCGGCTTGGGCACCAGCACTTCATCACCGGGATTGCACAACAGGCGGAAAACGTAGGAGTATCCCTCGCTGGTGCTGGTGGTGAGGACGAGCGATTCCGGGTCAACCTCGCACTCACCGTGCTGCTCGCGGTAATAGGCGGCAACCGCCTCGCGCGCACTGGCCAAACCTTTGGGCTGCGGATCGTAGTCCATCGCCTCAGGCCGGGAAAGTGAACTGAGGATGGACTCCGCGTCGTAGTGTAGTCCGGCGCGAGTCGGATTGGAGACAGTCAGGTCGAGCAGATCTCTGCCGGCGGCGCGGAGCTCGCGTTGGGCCTCAGTGAAGCGATTGGGGGTGAGCTTCCAGTCGGTGCGCCGGGAGAACATGAGCGACCATGATACGAGATGACCAGGGTGCCCAGTCCTCGTCTCTCCCGTTTTTTGGGAGAGACAGGGCGGGGGTGTTGATACCCATAGCCCTTGGAAATCTGGCAGATCAATCTTTTCTGGCTCCGCCCCACTGGAACTGAGAGCGTAGTCCTGCCCGCGTACGGAGACTTACAGTCCGGATGAACTTCCCCACCCTGGGCGTATAATAACCCGTTTTGTGCCTTATGGAAAAAGCTACCCAGTACGAACTTCACCTGGCTGAGCGCATGTCGCGGCTTGGTACGGAGACAGCCTTTGAAGTCCTGAACAAGGCGCGGGCACTGGAGCGTTTGGGCAAGCACATCATCCATCTGGAGATTGGCGAACCCGACTTCGATACGCCGGCGAACGTGGTTGAGGCCGGAATCGACGCTCTGCGCAAAGGCTGGACCCACTATGGGCCCTCTGCGGGCCTGCCGGAACTGCGCCAAGCCATCGCGGAAGATGTGAGCCGGTCACGCGGCGTTAAGGTTACAAGCGATGAAGTGGTCGTCGTTCCCGGTGGTAAGCCTATTATTTTCTTTACCCTTCTTGCCTTAGCTGATGTTGGAGATGAGATCATTTTTCCCAATCCCGGCTTCCCGATTTACGAGTCCATGATTCACTATGTCGGGGCGCGGGCGGTGCCGATTCGTTTGAGGGAAGAAAAAGACTTTGGGTTCGATGTAAACGAACTGGCTTCTCTCATCACCGACCGCACCCGGCTGGTCATTCTGAATTCGCCTCACAATCCCACCGGCGGTGTACTCAGCAAGCAGGACATCCATGACATCGCGGACGTGATCGGCGATCGCAACCTCATGGTCCTTTCAGACGAAATTTACAGCCGTCTGATTTTCGAGGGCGAGCACTATTCGATCATGTCCGTGCCCGGTTTTCAGGAGCGCACCATCCTGCTTGACGGATTCTCCAAGACTTACGCCATGACCGGGTGGCGCATGGGTTATGGAGTGATGCGGCCTGACCTGGCGACCCACATGACCCGACTCATGACGAACTCTAGTTCCTGCACCGCCAGCTTTACCCAGATAGCCGGAGTTGAGGCAGTCCGCGGCGACCAGTCTTCGGTGAACCGGATGCGGGCGGAGTTCCAGCGGCGGCGGGACGCTTTCGTCGCCGGACTGAACCGGATCAAGGGCTTCTCTTGCCGCATGCCGAAAGGCGCCTTTTATGCGTTCCCCAACATCACGAAGACGGGCTGGACTTCGAAAAGGCTGGCGGATGCCCTGCTGGAAGAGGCGGGTGTGGCGTGCCTGTCCGGTACGGCGTTCGGAGATTTTGTGGAAGGTTATCTGCGTTTTAGCGTGGCCAATTCTCTGGAGAACCTGAACCAGGCACTGGCGCAGATTGATGAGTGGACGAAACGAAAATTGTAGGGAGCTTCAAACCGGGGCAGGAGAAAGTGCGGGCAACGTCTCTCGGATGATATCGCTGAAAGACGCCGACAGGAAATGACGCCAAGTAATAAAGCCAGGATCAAGTCCCCCAAAGCCAGCCGTCCCCTCATGCCGGGATACGGGCTGCCGGAGAGCAAGAAGGGACTGCTCCCGTGGAAGTGGGCTGAGCAGCGCCTGGCAAAGAGTCACAACTACTGGATTACGACGGTGAAGCCGGACGGCGCTCCGCACACCATGGTGGTATGGGGATTGTGGCTGGATGGAGGTTTCCTGTTCAGTACGGGTCGGCAATCGCGCAAGGCCCGGAACCTGGCTGAAAATCAGCACTGCGTGGTGTGCACCGAACATGCGCATGAAGCGGTCATCGTCGAAGGCGTTGCCGAGGTCGCCGAGGTACCTCTCCGCCGTGAATTTCTCAGAAAGTACCAACCCAAATACAACTTCGACATGAAGGGAATGGAACAGGACATCCTCTCGATGAAAGAGCCGGTGTTCGTGATTCGCCCTCGCGTGGTGTTCGGGTTGTATGAGAAGAAATTTGTAGGCAGCGCCACGCGCTGGAAATTCGCGGGCTGAGAGCCTTCCGGCGCGTAGCGCCATCTATCATCTGAGCGGCCTTCGGGCTGTGAAGCATCTGGCGCACAACGCTTTCAGTCGTCAACCTGGGAAACTATGGGCCAAAAATTCCGTGTGTTCGCCACCTGCGACATTGGTGAGTCGCTCAATCTGCTGCGCCAACGGGGCTACGAAGTCGAGGTGTATCCCAAGCCGGAGGCGCCGCCGAAGAGTCTGGTGATCGAGAAGGTCAAAACCGGCATTGATGGGCTTATTACCACGCTGCGAGACTCGATTGACGCCGAAGTGTTTGAAGCAGGCAAGGGGAAGCTGAAGGTTGTGGCTCAGATCGCGGTGGGCTTCGACAACATCAACCGCGCCGATGCCAACCGTTACAAAATCCCTTTCACCCATACGGCGGATGTGCTTACAGAGGCGACGGCTGAATTCGCGTTCTTCATGCTGGGCGTGCTGGCGCGGAAGATGTGGACGGCGGAACATTTGACCCGGGAAAACAAGTGGGACTACTGGCATCCTTACCTGCCCTTTCTCGGCGACGAAGTTACCGGCAAGACCATTGCCATCATTGGCACGGGCCGGATTGGCCTGGCTATGATCAAGAAATGTGCCGGATTCGACATGAGTATTCTGTGCTATGACCCCGCCTACCAGAATCATGATTACGTGAAAGCGATTCAGGAAATCATGGACCTGCGGCTCGCCCTGGGTATTTCGAAAGAGAAGACGTGGATCAAGTATGTGAGTCTGGATGATGCGCTGGCCCAGGCTGATTTTGTCAGCGTGCATGTGCCGTTGCTCCATGCAGGCGAGAGCGCCGCACCCACGTACCACCTGTTCAACGAAGGCACGCTGCGCAGCATGAAACCGACTGCGTTCCTGGTAAACACTTCGCGCGGGCCGGTGGTGGATGAGGCCGCGCTGGCGAAGGCGCTCAGGGAAAACTGGATTGCGGGGGCGGCGCTGGATGTTTACGAAAAGGAGCCTCTGCCGAATGACTCACCCTTGCGCGATCCCGCCATTGAGGACCGCTGTCGTCTCTATCCGCACTTCGCCAGCGCGGGTCGCATCACCAGGCTGTCTACGGACCCTGCCAAAGGCATGGCAGGACGCGCGGTGCAGGGGTTGATTGACGTGCTGGAAGGGAACTACGGCGGGGATGTTACGAAGATGCCCTACGTGGTGAACAAAGAGGCATTTTCAATGTAGGCGCGAGCATCCTCGCTCGTGCGTCCCAATCCTCTGAATCCGCAGTTTTCACAAATGATTCCTGCACGAGCGGGACGCTCGCGCCTACATTATTCGGAGATGGTGTGCTCTTCGCTTTGGGCGCGCAGGACGCGGTCAACTGAATAGGGCGCGCGGCGGGTGGGCTCGTGGTAGTGGCGCACCTGCATCTCGCCCAGCAGGCCCACCGCCAGCATGTTCAGGCCCGCCAGCAGCAGGACCGCGGTAAAGATCATCAGTGGACCGTGGTTCGCCATCATGGGGGAATGGTGCAGAAACTTCTGTACCAGCAGCCAGAGAGTCACTCCCGATCCGGCCAGGATGCTGATCATTCCCATGGTGCCGAAGAAATGCAACGGGCGCGAGAGATAGCGGAGCAGGAAACGAATGGTAATGAGATCAAAAAATACCCGGAAGGTGCGGGAGAGGCCGTAATGCGAAACCCCACGCTCACGGTTGACGTTCTGAATGGGCACTTCGCAGATGGAAGCTCCATGCCAGGAGGCCAGGGCCGGAATAAACCGGTGCAACTCGCCATAAAGCGGAACCTGGTCCAGGATTTCCCGCCGATAGGCTTTGAAGGTGGTGCCGAAATCGTGAATATCCACACCGCTCAGCTTGGCCATAAGCCAGTTGGCGACGCGGGAAGGAAAACGGCGGAGCCAGAAGTTATCAATTCGCCGTTTGCGCCATCCGCTCACGATGTCATACCCCTCGGAAATCTTTTCCAGAAACACCGGGATA
>JBGQIG010000087.1:0-9882 GCA_041498365.1 Terriglobia bacterium
AGGTGGGGACACCTGCCCCTACGTGGTCCGGGGCGACTCAGGCACTTTTCGGCATCGTTCAGGGCGGTATGGATCATGCACTTAGAAAGGAATCGGCCGAGCGCACTATCGAGATCGGATTTCCCGGCTACGCCATCGGAGGCTTAAGCGTCGGCGAACCGCGGTCCCTCACTCACGAGATCGTTGAAGCCACGCTTCAGCATCTTCCCGCGGACAAACCACGCTACCTGATGGGTGTGGGCACTCCTGAGGAGATCGTCGAATACGCCAATCTGGGGATCGATATGATGGACTGCGTCCTTCCCACCCGGGCGGCGCGGCACGGCTTGCTGTTTACCTCGGAGGGCAAAGTTTCAATCAAGCAGGCCAGATTCGCCGCCGACCAGGGCCCGCTTGATCCCCAATGCGGCTGCCAGGTTTGCCGGCGCTATTCCCGGGCCTACCTACGGCATCTTTATGCTGCCAACGAGGTTCTGGCCCAGGTTCTGAATACCGTTCACAACCTCAGCTTCTACCTTGACACCATGCGGGCGGTGCGTCATTCTATTGCGCTTGGGAATAAGGCCCAACTTCTTTCTGGGGAGCAGTCTGGAGTGAAACCATAAGCCTGGCATCCCCGGTTCATGCCTGAAGGTAAAAGAATCTCCGGCCTGAGAAAGTGAGAAATCCTGCGGTAAATTGCACAGGGCCAGGACGCGCCGAGGGGCGTAGTCCTGATCTTTTTGGGGGGAGGCAGATCCTGGTTTCATGAGCATCCAAAGTTTACTGGCGCTGCAAACGATGGGGTCAGGCGGATGGCTGGGCTTCGCCCCGCTGATCTTCATATTCGCCATCTTTTATTTTCTCCTGATCATGCCTCAGCAGCGCCGCCAGAAAAAGTGGCAGCAGATGCTGAACGACCTGAAGAACGGGGACAAAGTTGTAACCAGCGGAGGGCTGCGCGGCACCATCATCGCGCTGCGCGATGATTACATCCAGTTGCGTGTCCCGCCGGACAATTTGCGCATCGAAGTCACGCGCGCTTCAGTGGCGTCCGTGATTGCTCCCGAGGACAAGAACAAAGCGGCATGAAACGTCGCAGTAAAGTAGCGCCGCCGTCCCGGCGGCTGTCGTGGGGGGCGTCCCGCCCCCACTGCGAGGGCAGGATGCCCTCGCGACAGCCGGCAAGATGCCGGCGCTACTGTAAATCACTTGGCAGGAATTGATCTTTAGGCCATGAACAAGAATTTAGTTTGGAAGCTCGGACTCGTTGCCGCCATCCTGCTGTTATTTCTCTTTGGTATCTTCGGGATTCCGAAGGATTTTTCGGGTAGCGGACTGCTGGCGTCGCTGCAGAACCGCATCCATCTCGGGCTCGACCTCAAGGGTGGCACGCACTTGATTCTGCAGGTGCAGGTCAACGACGCGGTCAATGGGGATTCCGACCGTGCGGTGGAGCGCCTGAAGGAAGACCTGCGCACCCACAAGATCAATTACACCGAAATTACCAAGCCTGATCCGGTGAATCGTCCCGACCTGATCGTTCTCAAAGGCGTACCGCCGGAGTCCACTTCGGATTTGCGATCCACCGTCAGTGAGCGGCTGCCCGAGTATGACCTCAATTCGGGCGCGGACAATTCCTGGACTTTTTCCATGAAGCCGCAAGCGTTGGCGGAATTGAAGAACCGGGCCGTGACCCTGGCCATTGAAACGATCCGCAACCGCATCGACCAGTTGGGCGTGACTGAACCTGTGATCCAGGAGCATGGATTAGGCCAGTATCAGATCCTGGTGCAGCTCCCCGGAGTGGATGATCCGGCGCGCGTTAAGGAAATCATGCAGTCCACCGCCATGCTGGAGATCAAGCAGGTGCTGGGCGGGCCGTACTCCAGCGAGGCGGATGCCCTGCAACAGCACAACGGCGTGCTGCCCCCGAATTCAATGCTGCTCAGGGGCCGCAGCCTCGGTAGCCGGACCGGCGACGATTCCGGCGAGGAATACTACCTGCTGACTCGCAGCTCCGCCGTCGCCGGGGCCGACCTGCGCTCGGGCGGCGCCACTGTGGGGCGCGATTCGAATACAAATACACCCGACGTAGGCTTCGTTCTTACCAATGAAGGTGGAAGAAAGTTTGCCGCTTTTACAGGCTCACACGTGGGCGAAAAGCTGGCGGTAGTACTGGACAACCGGGTGCGCGAGGTAGCCACCATTAACGAACAGATCCACGATCAGGGCCGCATCAGCGGAGGCGGGATGAATGAACAGACCGCCAAGGACCTGGCCCTCGTCTTGAACTCAGGTGCGCTGCCAGCGGGCATCAAGTATCTGGAAGAACGCACTGTGGGGCCGTCGCTGGGATCGGATTCGATCCGTGCCGGAGTGCGGGCGGCGGTGATCGGAATGCTCGCCGTGCTCATCTTCATGCTGATCTACTATCGCGGGGCCGGGATCAACGCCGATGTCGCGCTCATCTTCAACCTGATTATCTTGCTAGGCTTCCTGGGCTTCAGCGGGGCCACGCTCACCCTGCCCGGGATCGCCGGAGTCATTTTGACGGTTGGCATGGGCGTGGATTCGAATGTGCTGATTTTCGAGCGCATCCGAGAAGAACTGCGGAACGGGAAAACGCCGCCTTCGGCGGTCGAGCAGGGCTTCGGTCATGCCTGGATCACGATTGTGGACACGCACGTCACAACCATCGTTTCCGCCTTTATTTTGTTTATCTTCGGAACTGGCCCGGTGCGCGGATTCGCGGTCACGCTGACCTTTGGCCTGCTGGCCAACCTGTTTACGGCGGTGTTCGTTTCGCGCATGATCTTTGACTGGATTTTGAGCCGCAAGCAGCGTGGAGAGGCATTGAGCATTTAGTTGTGGCAGGAAGCCGCCGGGCAGAGACCCGCCGGCATAGAGTCCGGGAAGGGGTTGGACGACAGCGTGGAATTATTTCGAAATCCAAACATAGACTTTCTCAGCAAGAAGTGGTATTTTCTCGCCTTTTCCCTGGTGTTCAGCGTGGCGGGCGTGCTCTCCATGTTGTTCTGGCATGGCATCCCGCTGGGTGTAGACTTCCGCGGAGGCACCCTGGTCTACGTGAAGTTCTCGCACCCCCCGGATGAGAATGCCATCCGCGCGGCGCTTGAAAAAGTGGGATTGAAGCAGGCACGGATTCAGCGTCTCGGGGTAGCTGCGAGCAACGAAGTACTGATCGATCTTGATGTGCGGGAAACCAGCGAGAAGGCCCTCGATCAGGGCAAGATCCAGATCATCAATGCGCTGGAAACCAATGCTCCGGCCGGCAAGCTGGATTTGAACAACACCAGTTCTTTGACATTAGCCAATTACCTGCTGGAAAAGGACCCGCTGCGCGCGGGAACCGATGCCAGCCAGCGCTATGCATCCGTGGCGAAAGCTATTGTGAACTATCGCGACAAGACCAGGGGCGGAGTATTGACTGCGTTTGACGAACTCAAGAGCGTCGCCGACCCCGCGGTAGTGGCGGCTCTGCAGGAAGGGTTCTTCCTCTCCGATTTCGGTGTCTATCAGGTAGAGATAGTAGGACCGCAGGTGGGCAAGCAGCTGCAGAATCAGGCTAAGTGGGCAGTGGTTTACTCGCTGGCCGGCATGCTGGTCTATCTGGGTTTCCGCTTCGAGTGGATTTACGGCGTGGCCGCGGTAGTGACCGTTTTCCACGATACCTTGATCACGCTGGGCGCATTCTCCCTGACCAACAAGGAAATTTCGCTTACCGTGATCGCAGCCATCCTGACCCTGATCGGTTATTCGAACAACGACACCATCGTGATCTTTGACCGTATCCGGGAAAACTTGAAGCTGATGCGGCGCGAGAAGTTGTCAGAAATCGTTAACCGGAGTATTAATCAGACGCTGAGCCGGACCATCTTGACAGCGGGATTAACATTTCTAACGGTTCTGGCTCTGTATTTGTTCGGCGGAGAGGTGCTGCATGGCTTCTCCTTCGCCTTGGTCATCGGAATCGTGATCGGAACGTATTCTTCGATCGCGATTGCGGCGCCCATTCTGGTCGCCTACCAGGATTGGCGGTCGGGCCGGGGGAAGCAGCCGGTGGTAGTGGCAGCGGGCAAGGGCAAATCCACGGCCGGTAAGGGCCGGGGTTTGGCGAGCGGCCAGTAGGTCCCGTTTTTTCAGTTCGATACGGCGGAGAACGTTGCCTTGGTTTCAGTGCTTTGCAGCAAGCGGTTTGCCGTGTAGTATGCAGGCCGGCCTCGGGAGCAAAGCGAGGGCAGGCGGTGTCTAAGAATACGTAGGGTCTGTGCAGGAGAATCCTTATGTTTGAAGACAGCCTCATTGAATCGGGTGGAAAGCTAAGAACAAAACGGGGCATGACGACGGTGATCTCCTTTGGATTTCAGGTGATGCTGATCGGCTTGCTGGTATTGCTCCCACTGCTGTTTACCGAAGCGCTGCCCAAGACGCAGCTGATGACCTTTCTGGTGGCTCCGCCCCCACCCCCGCCGCCACCGCCTCCGCCAGCTGCGACTCCGATTAAGGTAGTGAAACAAATTCAGACCGACATTATTAACGGGCAACTTCGCACCCCCACCAAGATCCCCGAGAAAGTGCAGATGATCAAGGAAGAAGAAGCTCCGCCACCGGTCACCTCGATGGCTGGCGTGGTCGGCGGTGTACCCGGGGCTGCGGGCGGACAAATGGGTGGCGTGATCGGTGGCATCATCAATTCCACGCCGGTGGCAGTACCCAGAGTTGCCACGCCCCAGCGCGTGCGGGTCTCGCAAGGTGTGACCCAGGGCTTGCTGATTCGCAAGATTCAGCCCATGTATCCACCGCTGGCCCGGCAGGCGCGCATCCAGGGTTCGGTACTGCTGCAGGCGGAGATCAGCAAGGACGGATCCATTGAGAACCTGCGCCTGATCAGCGGTCACCCCATGCTGGCTCCAGCCGCCATTGACGCAGTCAAGCAGTGGAAGTACAAGCCGTACATCCTGAACGGCGAGCCGGTGGCCGTGGAAACGCAAATTACGGTGAACTTTACGCTGGCCGGGGGTTAAACTTCGGTCCGTCCGTGGGATGTGGTGGGAAGGTGGTATTCGAAGCCCGAAGTAATTTTCGAATCTGACAAAGTTCTGAGGAGGGAAAGCAACTCATGTTCGTAGCCAATCTAGCAGCACTTACTCTCACACACATGTCCACTATGGCGGCCTGGGTTTTCCAGGAGCAGGCAGTGGGTTGGGACCCGATTTCGCTCTGGCACCAGATGGGTATTCCAGCGAAAGCTGTGGTCATCATTCTGTTCGTCATGTCGGGTTGGTCCATCGGCGTGATGATTGATCGCGCCATGGCCTTCAGCGCGGCCCGCAAGCAATCACGCGCCTTCGCTCCGGCCGTGGCCGGCGCGCTTCGCGATGGCAAGATCGAGGAAGCCATCAAAGTAGCCGAGCGCAATAAGAAGAGTCATCTCGCCAAGGTCGTAACTTCCGGCCTGATGGAATTTCGCGCCCACCAGGAGAGCGGAGAGATTCCGGGCGAGACTATCGAAGCCTCCAAGCGAGCGCTCGAGCGCACCGAAGCCATTGTCCACGCCGAACTGAAGCGCGGCCTGGGCGGTCTGGCAACCATCGGATCGACGGCCCCCTTCGTGGGACTGCTGGGGACGGTGGTCGGCATCATCAACGCGTTTAAAGGTATTCAGTCCGAAAAGGCTACCGGTCTGGCAGCTGTTGCGGGCGGTATCTCGGAAGCGCTGGTGACCACTGCTATCGGACTGTTCGTCGCCATTCCGGCCGTGATGATGTTCAACTATCTGACCGGTCGCGTGGAAGCCTTCGACGTGGAGATGGATAATTCGTCGAGCGAACTGATCGACTACTTCCTGAAGCGCCGGGGAATGCGCCGCTCCTAGGCGTTAGTCCCAGGCCTGAGCTACAACCTCTGAGTTGCTGATCTGGCGCCGGGCGAAGCCCCGGCGCCAGGTCAAAAGAACCGGAGGCGCTGAGAATCATCCTCAGCTCGGGCGAGTTGCAGGCACCGCCCAGGAGACGTGAGTTATGGCACTGGCAACGCGGAATGAGGGACAGAAGGTCAACTCCAACATCAACGTGACCCCCATGGTGGACGTGATGCTGGTGTTGCTGATCATCTTCATGGTGATCACGCCCATGCTGCAGCACGGCGTCAGCGTGGACATGGCGAAAGTAAACAACCCGGAGTCGATGCCCGACGCTGACAAAGAAGACGCTTTGCTGGTATCGGTCATGCGCGACGGGACTGTCTACTTTGGGACGGACAAGCTTCCGGCCGACCAGTTAACCGGCAAGGTCAAGGACCGCCTGGCGAACCGGGTGGACAAGCGAGTTTTTGTCAAGGCCGATGCGCGGGCACGCTTTGGATCAGTGGTTGAAGTCGTGGACAACGTGCGCGCGGCGGGCGTAGACCAGCTTGGCCTGCTGACCGAGCAGCGCAAGACGACACCGGCTGCCCCTGCAGCTCCGGCCGCACCTACCGGCGGACAATAGTCCAGAAATTCGAGGAGAACCTTATGTCAATGTCAATGGGAGCGAGCGGCGGTCAGAGCGCGGACATGAACGTCACGCCGCTGATTGACGTGCTGCTGGTGCTCATCATCATCTTCATGGTGATCACGCCGCTAACCCCCAAGGGGCTGGAGGCGTTGGTGCCCCAACCGCCACCGCCGAATGCGCCCAAGAACACCACACCCGACCGCACCATCGTGGTGCAGTTGATTGACCGCGGGGCGGGTCAGGTGCCGGCGCTGAAGATCAACCAGGAGGAAACCACCTGGGAGAACCTGCAGGGCCGCTTGACCGATATCTTTAAGACCCGTGCGGAGAAAGTGATGTTCGTCAAGGGCGACGACGCGGTTCCATTTGCCGACGTGGCCAATGTGATCGACATCGCTCACGCCGCGGGCGTGGACAAGGTTGGCCTGATTACAGCCAAGATTGAAGCCGGCGGATAGCCCGGTAGATTTGCCGTACACCGTTTGCGGGGCGGACGTTTGCTCCGCCCTTCTCATCTGCGCACGCGCGTCACACCGCGGCGTGCTGGTCGTCTGTTGGCACAAGCACAGGCCTGACGATTTTCTGGCAAGGAGACTTACAGAGCAATGAAAACAAGCATACGAATGCTGGCAATGACGGCGCTCGGGCTGGTGTTGCTGGCCACCGCGGGCTGCAGCAAGCTGAGGGCGCGCGACCAGCTCAACAAGGGTGTGCAATCCTACAAGAACGCCAAGTACGAAGAGGCGATTAACCACTTTCAACAGGCGGTGTCGCTCGATCCCACCCTGGTGAATGCCCGCCTCTATCTGGCCACCGCGTTCGCCCAGCAATATATTCCCGGTGTCGACGCAGAAGACAACAATCGCATGGGACAGAACGCCATTGATCAGTACAAGGCGGTGCTGGAACGCGATCCAAAGAACATCAACAGCGTGAAAGGGATCGCCTACCTGTACTTGCAGATGAAGAGATTCGAGGATTCCAAAACGTTCTACCGCAAGGCGATTGAACTCGATCCCAACGATCCCGAGCCCTACTATTCCGTAGCGGTCATTGATTGGACGCAGAGCTACCAACCCCGCATGGAAGAGCGCGCTAAAGCCGGACTCAAGCCGGACGAGTGGATCATGAAAGACAAGGCAAACAAGAAGGTCTGCGAAATGCTCCGGGAGAAGAACTCGGGTGTCATCCAGGACGGTATCGCCATGCTGGAGAAGGCTCTGCAGTTGCGGCCCGATTACGACGATGCGATGGCTTACCTGAACCTCCTGTACCGTGAGCGTGGCGACTTGCAATGCGACGATCCGGCGACGCGAGCGGCGGACCTGAAGACAGCCGACGAGTGGGTGGACAAGACCATGGCCACCAAGAAAATCAAGGCGGAGAGGCAGCCCGGTGCCCAGGGCATCACCATGCCGAGCAAGTAGGATGCTCCCAGCTCTTTAGCGAGACGAAAGCCTCTTCCTGCGCGAAGAGGCTTTCGTATTTTTGGTTATGGAAAGACTTGTCGGTACTGGAGGCAACGATTTCCGCAACGAGCGTGAGAAAGATCCTTTGACCGGCTGAAGCGGTTGCCAGGAGCACGAGCGGGACGCTCGCGCCTACATCAAGCCCATGTTCAAGAAGATTCTCATCGCCAATCGGGGGGAGATCGCAGTGCGCGTAATCCGCGCCTGCCGCGAGCTGGGAATTCCCTCGGTCGCGGTGTATTCCGACGTAGATCGCGCCGCTATGCACGTCCTGAAGGCGGATGAGGCCTATCCCATCGGCGCTGCCCCGGCGGCTGAGTCTTATCTCAACATCCAGAAAATCCTGGACGTCGCGGCCCGTTGCGGCGCGGATGCCATTCATCCCGGCTACGGCTTCCTTTCGGAAAATGCAAAATTTGCCCAGGCCTGTGCCGACGCACAATTAAAGTTCATCGGGCCATCCGCGGCTTCGATGGAAATGATGGGATCAAAGACGCGCGCCCGACAGGAGATGGAAAAAGCCGGGGTTCCGCTCGTCCCAGGAACTTCCCGGGCGTTGGAGTCGCTCAAGCAGGCGAAAGATGTGGCCGCGAGGATCGGCTACCCCGTCATGCTGAAGGCGGCTGCCGGTGGCGGCGGCAAAGGTATGCGCCTCGTGGGTGCGGCGGCGGAACTACAATCCGCGCTGGAAGCCGCACAGAGCGAGGCGCAGCGCGCTTTCGGTGATAGCGAGGTGTACCTGGAGAAAGCGATCCTTCACCCGCGGCACATCGAGATGCAGGTGCTGGCGGATGAGTATGGCAGTACTGTCTATCTCGGCGAACGCGAATGCTCCATCCAGCGGCGCCATCAGAAAGTGCTGGAAGAAGCGCCGTCCCCGCTGGTCGATGCCGACCTGCGACGGCGTATGGGTGAAGTCGCGGTGCAGGTCGCCAAAGCCGCTCGCTACTGCAACGCCGGCACCGTAGAGTTTCTGGTCGACCAGGAAAAACACTTCTATTTCCTCGAAATGAACACGCGGCTGCAAGTGGAGCACCCGGTGACGGAGCTGATCACCGGGCTCGACCTGGTAGATCTGCAGATTCGCATAGCCGCGGGAGAGAAACTTCCGTTCAAACAGGAAGACGTTCTTATCCGAGGCCACGCAATCGAGTGCCGTATCTACGCAGAAGATCCTGACAACAACTACTTCCCCAGCCCGGGGACGATCACGGCGCTGTCCCAGCCCGCCGGACCGGGAATCCGACTGGACAGCGGAGTGTATGAAGGCTGCACAGTACCCATCGATTACGATCCGTTGCTGGCCAAGCTGATTGGTCACGGGCAGAACCGGCCGCAGGCGATCTCCCGGCTGGCGCGGGCCCTGCAGGAATACTTCGTAGGCGGCATCAAGACAAACGTTGCGCTGTTCCGGAGAATTCTGGGAGATGAAGACTTTCGGTCCGGCAAGATTGACACCGGATATTTGGAGAGATTGCTGGGATCCGGTCCGGATGGAGAAAAAAGAAACACCGAAAAAGTTGCTGCCATCGCCGCGGCTGTGTTTGCCACACTGGATGCGACTCCCAAGGCTGCGAGCAACGGTACCAACACGGTGGATTCCAGCTGGAAGCGGGCTGCAAGGGCCGAAGGGTTAATGTAGGCGCGAGCGTCCCGCTCGTGCTGGAGTGGAACGAGCGTGTCCCGCACTGGATTTGCAGAAATCATCCGATGATCTACAACGTAACGATCGGTGAAACCTCCTACTATCTCGACCTGGAGCTCGTGGCCGGGCGCTGGCTTTGCCGCCTGGATGGACGTGAGGTCCAGATGGATGCGGTGCGGGTGCAGCCCGACGTACTCTCAGTCCTGATCGACGGCAAGGCCTATGAGATCAGGCGGGAGCGGCTCGCGACCGACTTGCGGATCTGGGTTGG
>JBGQIG010000088.1:0-9825 GCA_041498365.1 Terriglobia bacterium
CCCCGATCACCGCCAAATTGCCCAGCCCAAAAGCGAGCACCATCCCCACCAGCAAGATCAGCATGAGCACGTGAAAGAATCGCGCGATCCACAGCGCCCGGCCGATCCCGAAATCGCGCGGAATGGAGTGCAGACCCGCTTGCTGGTCAAATTCATAATCCTGGCAGGCATACAGCACGTCAAAGCCGCCCACCCAGAAGGTAACCGCCGCAGTGAGCAGCAGAATGCGGGGATCGAACGATCCGCGCACTGCGATCCAGGCTGCGGACGGCGCGATGCCCAGCGCCAATCCCAGCGCCAGATGCGACCAGCGAGTGAAACGCTTGGTGTAGGAGTAGAGCAACACCACGGCGAGCGCGACAGGAGAAAGCACCAGCGCCAGCCGGTTTAGCCGGAATGCCGCGAGCACGAACACGGCGCAGGAAACGATCACGAACACGGTCACAAAGGCGGGCGTGAGCCTACCTGCAGGCAAAGCGCGGGTCTGGGTGCGTGGATTGGCGGCGTCAATCGAGGCGTCGGCCAGCCGGTTGAAGGCCATGGCAGCGGAGCGCGCGGCGACCATGGCCACGACGATCCAGAGCAACTGCTGTCCGCCGGGAAGGCCGTTCGCCGCCAGCAGGGCTCCGCACAGGGCGAAAGGGAGCGCGAAAATGGAATGCTCCCATTTGATCATCTCCAGGGTGACGCGCAGGTTGTGGAGGAGGGGCACAAAGGAATTGTAAAGCACAGACCGTGTGGCGCGGGCGCCCCCGCCCGCGTGCCTCTAATGTAACGATCCCGCTAGATATTAGGATCGACCGAACCGCTGATCAGGGGAACGAAGCGGCACCCTTCCAGCAGAGTGACCAGCGACTTTCCCTCTCGTTTGCGGACCAGTTGCAGCTCTTGCGCCTCAGGCGGGCCGACCGGAATGATCATGCGTCCACCCTCGCGCAATTGATCGAAGAGCGGGTCTGGGATTTGTGATGCGGCGGCGGAGACGATGATGGCATCGAACGGAGCATATTCTGCCAAACCTTCGGTGCCGTCGCCTACCAGCACGTTCACGTTGTTGTAGCCCAGGCTGGACAACCGCTGTTGCGCCTCGCGTGCCAGTTGCGCGTGGCGTTCCATGGAGTAAACGTGGGCAGCGAGTTCGGCCAGCACGGCAGTCTGATATCCGGAACCGGTTCCGATCTCCAACACTTTCGATGAAGAATCCAGCCGGAGGAGCTCCAGCATCAGCGCGACAATGTAAGGCTGCGAAACGGTCTGGCCCGCGCCGATGGGGAGGGGATGATCTTCATAGGCCTGGTCGCGGTAGTGCGCCTCGACGAATTCGTGGCGAGGCACGCGCGCCATCGCATTCAGCAAGCGTTCATCACGGATGCCGCGGGCGCGGAGCTGGTTTTCCACCATGATCTGGCGCTCGACCGTGAAACGATCGGGATGCAGTTCGGCAATCACGGCCGGTTCAGCATACTCCGGTCGAGATCGCGGCGACATCCCCTCAGCTGCTTAGTAATGTCGTAAGTTCGAGAACCACGAAGGACACGAAGCCCGCGCGAAGGAGCGAATTATTAGCATTCCCTTCGTGTACCTTGGGTCCTTTGTGGTGAATTTCGGACATTTTCCTGGACCGGAGGCCAGCCGGACCGGAATCCTTGAACCGGTTTTTTCTGAACATGGTTGGGCTCACGAATGTCGGCGTTGCCTTTGGGCAACACCTAGGCTAGACTAATCCCGCTCTCGCGATTCTCCCCTCCTTCGTCTTTTCCCCACTCCATTGGCAGGCGTATGCTGCATTATGTGTTCAATCTGACGGGGTCAACCATGAGGCCATACCAGATATAGTGTTTTCGTACTTGACCCCGGTGTGATTTGGCCGTTACAGTAGCTCTAATTTGTGCCTCGCCCTGTCCAGCCTGGGACGGCATTTGCCGAGCGACTCGCGGAGGAATCCATCTGATTAACCCGGGCTGATGATGCTCGCGCATTCGTCACCGGTGGAAATTTTTGTAGCACCGATAGCAGCCACAGTTACGCGCGCGGGGGCGGGGGCGCCCGCGCCCCACAACCTCGGTGGCCACAAGGAGTAGAAGTTGCTCAAACTGAAGAAGCTCCAGATCCTCGGATTCAAGTCGTTCTGCGACCGCACCGAACTCAAGTTTCACGGGGACGGCATCGCAGCCATCATCGGTCCCAACGGTTGCGGCAAGTCCAACATTGCCGACGCCATCTCCTGGGTACTGGGCGAGCAGTCGGCCAAGACTCTACGCGGATCGCGCATGGAAGATGTGATCTTCGCCGGCACGCGCGACCGCCAGCCTACCGGCATGGCCGAGGTGTCGCTCACGCTGATCGACCCCGAGGTCTACGGCGGCGCCGATGCGCACGAGCCCACAGAAGTTGAAATCCAGGATGAAATGCCAGGGGTGGCTCAGGATTGGGACGAAGCCGAAGTCCGCGCCGAAGCCGCGGAAGAGACCGAGCGGCTTACTGAAGAGGCGCGGCCGGGGAAGGTGGAAGAAATCGAAGGCCCGCCGACTGCATCCGTTGAGGGACCGATGAGTGCCCTACCGGGTGAAAACGCGCGCCACTCCATCGACCCAGACCCGATCGCTGTCCCCATTGTCGTGCTAAGGATTCGCCGCCGACAGTTCAAGCAACAGTTTAAGGCTGGGGAAATCGTAGTGAACCGTCGCCTGTTCCGTTCCGGTGAAAGCGAATACCTGCTCAACGGCAAACTTTGCCGCTTGCGCGATATTCAGGAGCTCTTCATGGGGACCGGCTTGGGTCCGGAATCTTATGCGCTCATCGAGCAGGGACGCATCGGGCAGATTCTCAGCAGCCGTCCCACCGATCGCCGGGCCATCATCGAAGAAGCCGCCGGCATTACCAAGTTCAAGACCAAGAAGCGCCTCGCCGAAGCGCGACTCGAAGACGCCAAGCAGAACCTGGCGCGGGTCAATGACATTTTCGAGGAAGTCACCCGGCAGATGAATTCGCTCAAGCGGCAGGCTTCCAAGGCCGAGCGCTACGCCAAGCTGCGCGAGGAGATGCGGGCCAAGCTGCGCTTGGTCCTGGCCAGCAAGTTCACTCAACTGGAGCAGGAGACCGCCTCTCTTGACGCCGAGATCAACACGATCTCGCAGGAGATGCGCCGTCAGGCTGAGGGCGTGCAGCAGTCCGAATCAGAGCACGCTGAACGTACTCAGCGGGGCTACGCCATAGAGACTGAAGTTCGCGAGAACCGTGAACACCTTAGCCAGCTCAAGCTGGAATCCGACCGTGCACTCGCTCAACGCCGGCATAACGAAGAACGCTGCGCCGAACTAGTGTTGCGGGCTGCGTCGTCCGAGGCGGAATTGACGCAGGCCCAACATCGACTGGCAGCCCTTGAGGCAGAACGTGACGCCAATCGGCAAATTCTAGACTCGGCGGCGGGAGATCTGGCCGCCGCACAACAGGAATTGGCCCAGAGTCAGCAGGACGCCGCGGCGGCGTCCGCTGCCCTGGCGGAGATGGAACGCCAACAGGAACAATCACGCGTAACCATTTTCGAGGCCGTCGCGGCCTCTTCCAACCTACGCAATCAGCTCACCCAGGTAGAAGAGCGCCTGGCGAGTGTCGATCGCGAGGCCCAGCGTCTGCAAGCAGAAATGGCCACAGCAACTTCGCAAATGGAGGCTTTCGGAGGACAGCGCGGCCAGTTGGGATTGGAATTCGAAACCGTATCGCAACGCGTGGCTGGCCTGACCGAGGAACTAGCCCAGACCCGGCAGTCCCTCGATTACAAGCGTCACGAAGAATCCGAAGCCAAGAACCATCTGGACAGCCTGCGCGCGGAATATGCCACCGCCATCGGCAAGAAAGGCTCCCTGGAAGCGGTCATCGCTGAGCACGGCTATTCGACAGAGTCGGTGCGCCGGCTCTTTCAATCGGGAGTCATGCAAGGCGGGATGGCTCCGGCAGGCGTGCTGGCCGACTTCCTCGAAGTGGAAACGCGTTACGAGGGCGTGGTCGAAGACTTCCTGCGCGATGAACTCAACTACATTGTGGTGAAATCCTGGGACGCGGCCGACGAAGGCCTACGTCTCCTCCGCACCGACGTGGACGGCCGGGCCACTTTCCTGGTACATCCGGAGGACTCGCAAGCCAAGTTCTCTTTCGCGGTAGACGAGAACGCGCGCCAGGGACCGCCCGACCAGTCGATTGTCCCCCTGAAACATGCGATCAGGGTGCTCAACGGTTTTGGCAGATCGCTGGAAGTCATCCTGCCCAAACTGCGCGACGGCTATATCGTTCCCGATCCCGGCTTCGCCCGATCCCTGGCTCTGGAAAATCCCGATGCATTCTTCCTCTCGCATTCGGGCGAGTGCTTCCACAACGTCACGGTCACGGGTGGCAAGCAGCGCGCCGAAGGCCCGCTCTCGATGAAGCGCGAACTGCGCGATGTTTTACGGGTGTTGACAGAACTTGAATTTGGGCTGCGCCATGAAGAAACCCGCGTCCTGACCCTGGGCCGGGAGATCAAAGATCTCACTTCCCTGCTGGATCGCCTTGAGGGTGAAAAACGCGAAGCCGAAAAGCAAGCCATGACCTCTGGCCACCTGTTGCAGCAGCTGGAATCCGAATTCACCCGCGTGAGCGAGCGGCTGGAAACTTGTCGCCGCGAATTACAGCGCCTGGAAGCGGAACGCACCGAAAAAACTTCCCTGCTCGACCACCTGAGGATGCAGATTGCCGAGGCCGAGCAAAAGCGCGCGGAACTCGAACAGTTGACCGCCGCCGGCCTGGAGCAGTTGTCCGGCTTGCGTCAAAGCCGCGAACAGACGGCTCAGGAGGCCTCCCATCGTTTCGCCAGAGTGGCGACTCTCGAAGAACGCCACCGCACCGCCGCTGCCGTGCTGGAGCGAATTGAGTCCCTGGTCGCGGAAATGATGAAGCGAGTGGAATCGCTCCGCATGCAGATCGAATCTTCAATGGCTGAGAAACTGCAGCGGGAAACCCAGAACCAGGACATCGTCGTCCAGTTGGTGGATTTTGATGCCGAGCGCAATGCGTGTGAGACTCGCGACAGCCTGCTCCAATTCGAGTCGGAACAGGTGCGTGCCCGGCTAGCGGAGATTGACGAAGCGCTGCACCACGCCCGCCAGTTGCTCGACCGGTCGCGTGACCGCCGCGCCGAGCTTTCCGCGACCGCCGCCAAGTTGCAGTCCGATGCCCAGTACATGGGCGAAAGCTGCCTGAACGAACTCGGCGTCCAGCGCCACGAATTGATGGCCGACACGACCATCCCGATTGCCCGTGGCGAACAGCTTACAGTAGAAGACCGGATCTACCGGGAGATGCGCACCCGGCTCGATGCCATGGGGCCAGTCAACATGATGGCGCTCGAGGAATACAGGGAAACCGCCGAGCGGCACGCCTTTCTTGAGACCCAGAGAAAGGATCTTTACGACTCGATTGAGAACACCCAGGCGACGATCAGGGAGATTGACACGTTCTCGCGTCAGAAATTCGAGGAGGCTTTCCACAAGATCAACGAGAACTTCCAGGCCACCTTCCGCAAGCTGTTCGGCGGCGGGCAAGGCTTCATGCGCCTGACCGACGAGGAAAACAGCGCGGAAAGCGGCATTGACGTGGTGGCCTCCCCGCCCGGCAAGAAGCTGCAGAACGTGTTGCTGCTTTCCGGTGGGGAGAAGGCGCTGACCGCGCTGGCGCTGCTGGTCGGCATCTTCCAGTATCAGCCCAGCCCGTTCTGCATCCTGGACGAAGTGGACGCTCCGCTCGACGAGGCCAACATTGGACGCTTCGCCGAACTAGTGAAAGAGATGGCGGTGCAGACCCAGTTCGTGCTCATCACTCACAGCAAGAAGACCATGAGTATCGCGCCCGTGCTCTACGGCGTGACCATGCAGGAGCCAGGAGTTTCGAAGCTGGTGTCAGTCCGTTTCGGAGCCACAGCGTAAATGTAGCGCCGCCGTCCCGGCGGCTGTCGTGGGGGCGTCCCGCCCCCACCGCCCAGGGCAGGATGCCCTCGGGACAGCCGGCAAGATGCCGGCGCTACGAAACCCTCAGGCCTTGCGTGTGTCCACGGTTTCGCCCTTCTCGACAAATGCCTGCATCCAGCCCAGAACGCGCGTCCACCCTTGGGCATGATCGCGGGCTGCCTCCGGGGCGTTGGCAAATCCTTCCTGGCGTATTTTCACCACCGTGCCCGTCCCTACCTTCTGAGGTCCGCGGTGCTGCAAGCCATGAACGCTGCGCGGCTCCAGTTCCCAACGGACGACAGTCTTAAGCGAGCCACTCCAGCTGGTAATCCAGGTATGGACCAACAGCCGAGGTGGATCGATTTCCAAGTATTCACCGCCTAGTTCGAACGACGTGCCATCATCGCCCACACCCACACTCGACCACTTGCCGCCCGGGCGCAGATCGCCTTTCCATTTCGTAATGCGGTACATCCCCTGTTGACCCCACCACTGCGGCATCTGCTTGGGATCGGTAATTGCCTGGAACACGCGTTCCGGCGGCGCGGCAATGAAAATCTCCGCAATGACAGCGTCCTGATTGGGAGTAATTGAAGCAGTTGCCACGAACGACCTCCTTTAGTGGTCTATCTCGTCGATGCTGCGGCTCTTTCCGCATGGTTCTTGAGCTGCCGGAGCACCCCCGGCCAGCCGCCGCTGTAGTCTTTGCGCGCCACCGGTTCTTCCGCCAGTCCGCTATGCGTAACTTTCACTCGCGTACCATTGCCCACGGGCGTCAGTTCCCAACGCACCAGGGTCTTGCGACCAGGCTGGTCATGCCAGTTCGCAATCCAGGTGTAGGCCAGTAGGCGCGGCGGATCGTATTCGAGGATCTTGCCGTAAGCCTTGAAGTCCGAAATACCGTTGATGACAATTTTCCCGGTGGGATCAGCGACCTCAAATCGCCAGCGTCCGCCGACCCGGGCGTCCATTTCCCAAAGCTCAGCCTTGCAGGGGCCCTCTTCTCCCCACCAGCGGATGAGCTGCTTGGGGTCGGTGAGCGCCTTGAAGACTCGCTCTGGCGGCGCGGCAACCTCGATTTCTGTGACAATCGCATCATGACTGGTCGTGATCTGAGCTGAAGACATGATTTTCTCCCTGGATATCTCTCGACTCTAGAACACGGGCCTACTTCTTGCGCCAGAGATCAAAAACTTCCTTCATCTCTTTCCCGTGATCGATGTAGTTCCACTCTTCAGTGTGATGATTCGCGTCCAGCATGGAAATCACGACGTGATGCATGTGGCCGGCTTCGGGACTGGCCAGATTGGTGGCATCCAGAAAATCAAATTTGATCGTCTTGCCGTCGGGCGAAGCGCTGGCCAGCATGCGAGGCTGGTTGCCCGCGCCGCAATAGTGGGTCATGAGCAGGCGCTCGCCATCCAAGTTGAACATGGTGATCATGTCTTCTTTGCTCTTGATCTCACTCATCAGAGCCGAACCGTTGGCCGTCAGTCGATAAGCCACTTGTGCCGGCTGGCCATCTGAGGCCTTTCCTTCCCACGAACCGGAGAGCGCCTTGAGCTGTTCGAACGTCTTTTGCGCATCGGATGCGGCCAAGGCCAGGGCTGAGGTCAGTACCACGAGTAGCGCGAGTGCAATGCGTAGTGTTTTCATTTCTATCCTCGAAAAAGTTATTTGTGTTTGGTGCGATGTTGCGCACTTTCCTTGGCATATTCGCTTTCCACGAATGCCTTTAAGCTCGATAGGTTGGCTTGCCAGAAGACGCGGTACTGCTCCAGCCACGAGTCCACCGCCTTCAAGGGCTGAGGATTCAACTGATAGACACGGTGACGCCCCTGGCGTGTTTCCCGCACCAGGTGGGCGCGGCGGAGCAGTCGCAAATGCTTGGAGACGGCCGGCCGCGACACGGGAAACGCCCGAGCAATCTGTCCCGCCGGCTGACTTCCCTGCCGCAGCAGATCCAGCACCGCTCTTCGGGTGGGATCGGCGAGGGCGTGAAAGGCAGCTTCAGCCGAATATGTAACCGAACGGTTCCGCATAATGCGTAACCATACGGTTACTCGAGTGAAAAGTCAAGAACTCTTTTGATCTTTCACGAGCGCCAGTCTATCTATTGAGAATCTCAGACTACTTCGACGGAACTGCGATCTCACCCTGCCGACCGCCGTAATTTCCCCTTGACACTTCTTGGCGTCGTACTATTCTGAAGGCGCTCTCTTCCCCCAAACGCTCCATAGCGAGGGGAGCAAGCAATGAAAAAGGTTTACTTTGTATTGGGGGCAGTCGTCGCCCTGATAGTGGTCGTTGTTGTCATTAAGTTCAGAAAACCTCAAGATTCCCGTCAGGCTTGGATTGCGGTCCTCAGCAAGTGCGCCAGCACTCAACTGATTGGCAAGGACGTTCTCTACTTTGGGGCTTCCAATGAGATTGGACCGGGCAGCATTTGGCGAAGAAACAGCGACGGGTCTATTCGCTTGAGATACGAACTTTCGGATCTCGAACCGGATATCGTGAAACGCGGGGCGCTGGTCCATCCCAACAACTCCGTGACCTGCAGTGGAAATTCGGCAGCTAGCTGGGAAGTCCAGTTGGGGTTGCCGTTCGAGGGATCAGTGACGCCAGTTTCCGGCGACCTGAGTGCGGATTTGAAACGAGCTGATACGGTTTCAGTTATGGTGAGCGGTTGGGCTTTGGACGAGTTGAAGGAGGGACCTTACGAAAGCATGATCCGCGCGAACGATGCCCTACAGGATGAGTTCACCGCGACCGACCGGGTGATCGTCGAAAATGCTGTGCGGATTGCGGGATTTTCCGCCGACTTCAAGTTTTCCAAAAGCGTGGCTGACGAACTCAAGAGCAAGTACTCAGGCAAACTGATCACAGTGAAAGAGGGGGCCCACCTGCAGTCGCAGTGGAGCAGTGACACGACTCTCACGATGAAGGCTCCAGACACGTTCTACATCCTGGCGGCGTTTGGAAGACTGCGTGGACAGCCTGGCTCTCAGTCCTTCTTCTCGGCGAAAGCCGCACCTCGGCTTCTCGACGAGAGAGGTATGGCGCTCGCAGATCGGCAAATCAGGGCTGCCGCCGTGCAAAAGATCGAAGCGGCGACAGCGGGCAAGCCGCCAGAGGAGGTTGCCGTAGCCCCGTCAACGCCAGATGGTGTGGTGGTGAAGCGCAGTTTTCCAGCTATCGTGGTTACGGACGGAGCAGTTTCAATTAAGGGCGCTGTAAGAGACGAGGCCGCACGAAACGAATTCCTCAAGACCATTCAGAAAACGCCAGGCGTCCGCAGTGTCTCGAACGAGTTGGTGCTGGCACCTAATACTTCAGGACCCACGTTGTGAGAGCCTTCTCTAAGAACATTGGCGGATACACTCTGGGCCTTGTTAGGATCTGCCATTCCTGACGAGTTCTAGAAACTCTTGATGGACTCGGCTGTCCTGGGAGAGCTCGGGATGAAAGGTTGCTGCCATCACCTTTCCCTGCCGGACGACGACGGGATCGTCGCCTTCGGTGGCGAGCACCTCTACTCCCGGCCCCACGCGCTCGATCTTCGGTGCGCGGATAAACACCATCTCGATCGGAGAGTCGCCCAGCTTTTCATCGACAAATCGGCCCTGACGGATGGAGCTGTCGACCTGGCGCCCATAGGCGTTGCGGCGGATGCTGATGTCAATGGCACCGAGGCCCGCCTGTTTGGGGTTGTCTACGTCGCTCGCCAGCAGAATCGCGCCCGCGCAGGTTCCGAAGATCGGCTTGCCCTGGGAGGCGAACTGTCGGATGGCCTCTCCCATTGTAGGGGCGACCGGGTGGTCCGCCCTCGGCACTGAGCGAGGCAGCG
>JBGQIG010000089.1:0-9725 GCA_041498365.1 Terriglobia bacterium
CCGCAGATAATGTATTCCGACTCGCGCTCAATCCAGAAATTCGGCGGATAGTCAGCCAGGTCGGTAAGCAGGGTGACGAAGGCTGCGTGGGGCAGCTCTTCGCGAATGCTCTCCGCCAGGCAACGGTTGAAATGCGGGATCACGGAAAGCACAAGGTCAGTGGGATTTTGCGACCAGAATTCTTGCAGCAGTCGGACGATCCGCGCATGGTGCAATCGGATCATGCATCGCAGGAGCACCAGCAATTGTGGCGTGAGGGGCGGGTCCAGCCCTTCCTCAGCAGCAGGTTGTAGCCCTCCTGGAGGCGCCGGCCAGTGGCCTTCTGAACCACATCGATCGGATCGAGCAACTCCTGCAAGTTCAGGAGTCTCACCCGCCAGGGATCATATTGATCCTCGAGAACGGTCTTCAGTGCCTCGGCCGCGTTGCGGTGTCCGCCGCCCGCTTCGTGATAAACGATCGTGAGATTACGCATGATCAAGCTCCATGAACAGCCTGGGGGACACCGATTCTAGGGTCTCAATCTCTGCTTAACGGAAGATCAAACCCTGGTTAATTTTCTGTGAATAAATGGGAGGGAACAAGAAAGGTTAGCTGGTAGTAACCTGGGCGCAGGATGGTTACTTCGGTGCTTGCGGACCGGCGCTAAGGGGTTGTACTTGAAAGAGGAGGGTACTTATCGGACATCAGAATCGCGAGCCCATTGCTGCGAACAATCTCGCTGAATAGCTTGGCGCTGCTACGCATTGTCCGGAGCTGCGTATCGGGATCGAGCGCGACTAAGCCAAAGCGGAGTTTCCAGCCTTCGTTCCACTCGAAATTGTCAGTCAGGGTCCAATGCAAGTAGCCGCGAATGTCGTACGCCTGCTCTATCAGTTCGTGCACCTCACGCAACGCATTCACGATGAGCCAGGGGCGAAGGCGGTCTTCTGCGTCGGGGACGCCGTTCTCCATGATGTAAATTGGCTTCCCTAGCCGCGCGGCGCGCTTCACGGCTTTGGTGATTGCCTGGGGATAGGCTTCACCGTAGGGCTTGTCCACACCCCGGTCCCCCTGGGGGACGTGGGAGGGCACAAATATGTTGGCAAAGAGTGTGCTCCCATACCGGACATCAAAAGCTACATGAAACCGGCTGTAAACATTCAGGCCAACGAAATCGCAGCAGCCTCTGGCTTCGGGGTTATGACCATTGAGCACGCCAAAGGGAAAAGCCAGCCGGCCGGTTTCGATGAGATCAAGAAAGGTGTGATTGAAGAGCCGATCCAGGAGGCTTGCCATCCATCGGTCTACAATTCCGCCCATCGGCTCGAACACAACGTAATGCTGGGCCCAACCCACCTGCGCCTCTGGAACCAGGTCGTGAATCGCATGATAGGCAAGCACGTGGGCGCGCGCCTGAATACTGTTTACCCGCAAGGCGTTGAATAATTCTCCCTTGCGGCCGGGCGGAAATTCGCCCAGAACATATCCACACGCTGCGTAGACGTTGGGTTCATTGAAGGTGACCCAAAACCGGCAAAGGTTCCCCACCGCTTTTGCCACCTCGCGGGTGAAGCGTTCAAACAGTTGGGGCGCGTCCGAGCGAAGAAATGCTCCTCGGTTCTCAAACCAGCGCGGGTGGGTGAAGTGATGCAGACAAACGATGGGCTCAATGCCTCGCTGATGCAACCCTTCCAGCATCTGGCGATAGCGTTGCAATGCCTGAGCATCAAAACGGCCTTCTTCCGGCTCAATGCGGCTCCACTCCAGCGAGAGACGTATCGCCTTCAACCCCAGGTCACGAGCAATATCGAAGTCGCGTTCGGCGTTATTCCACCAGTCACAGGCTTTGCCGCAGCTTTCTCCGGTCCTGATCCGTCCCGCCTGCTCCCAGTCTGACCATTGGTTGCAGTTGTCCCCTTCCACTTGATGGCCGGCCGTGGACACGCCCCAAAGAAAATTCTCGGGAAACCGGAGATACGATTCAGAAGTCGTGCTGTGGCATTGCGGTTCACGCATGGTTTGCATTCTACGACACTGGGAAAACAGAGAAGTACTTCGGCGTCGTTGGCGAAGGGGCGAGACCACTCGTCTGCTACTGCATGAAGGCGCTTAGTCCGTTCTTGCGTTTTTCGATGATGGAGAAGCGTGCTGTCCCCACCCCCAACAGTGAATTGGCGAATGCGATCCGCTCGAATGCCTTGATCTCGTCGTCCTGAATCTCTGCAATGATTTGCTCTACGGGGCTGGGGTCGAGTTTCGCCGCAAAGGCTATGCAGCGCCACCATACATTTGACGATGGCCACCAGACTTTAAAAGCCTGATTCGGGTCGCTCAAATCAGCGTCTTTCTCATAGAGCCTCGCCGCGACTCCGAGCAATTGATCGAGAGTCTTTCTAGCGTCGGTTTCGTCTCCCATCCGCAGGTAAAGGTCGGGCAAATCCTCGAGCACCTGTGCCTGGCTGCGCGGGGGCATGGGATCCGCAATCTTGCGAATTTCCTGCAGAGCTTCTTTGGAGACGACAGGATTTCTGGTTAGAGCAATCCACGCCACCGATTGTAGCGTCATGGCACGCGGACTGAAGTCCATTCCCCCCAGTGGGTGGGTTAGCGGTAAAGTCATCGCATCCGAAAGCGCCTGCCGGGGATTTTTCTCCGCTTCGCCGTTGATCTGCCGCTGCCGGCGGCTCACCTCGAAGTTGAGCTGTTCGGCTGCGGCCTCCGGGGAATTATCCCGATCAACGGTACCAATATTCATGATTCCAGTTGGCTCGCCCCTGGCGGAAAGCGCACCCAGAGAGTCCAGGCCACGCGGGTAACGTTCCAAAGCAGCCCGGACGTCACTACGCTCACGCCTTAAACTCTCGGCTCGTAACGGGTCGAGTTGTTCGAGAACCGCCATCAACTGGAACAGCCGGAACTCATAATGCGAATCGAAGTAGGCGTCACCTTTGTTGGCGGAGACGCCCACACTTAGGTTCTGCTCGCCGTTGTTCCGCTGAGACTCGTCCGCAGCTTTGGCTCGATCGAGTAGCTGATCGATGGCTTGCAGGACGAGTGCCCCCGGCAACTTCTCTGAGAACCGAAGTACCATGATGGCGAAGTCGCCGTCCATCGGGTACAACTCAGCACCATGTCGTGTGAAGCTGTCGAGGGCTTGAGAAAATATCGCTTGCCGATCTCCTTCCTGCTCTGGCGGAAGGGCCTCGATCAGTCGAGTCGCATCGCGATAAGGAAAGCTACCCTGATCGTCTGCTAACTGATTCAGAAGCTGTCGAGCCCGATCAAAGTGCTTCTCGTCGATATAGCGTTCGAGCAACGCCGAACCCAGCAATTGCCGGAATCCCGGATCCGCGTTCGTCAGAAACTGCTCGACGGGGCCCAACTGTTTTGATCGCCGGATCAGATCCAGCAGAATCTGCTCTTGCAGCCAATGCACCGGGCCGCAAAAGGCCGGTTCGGCGCACTCCTTCAATTCGTCTTCAGTACTTTCAATGGCCTGGGTGACGGTGAGCGCTTCCTTCAAAAGAGAGTCGGCTTTCGAGGGATGAAGTTTTGCGTAGCCTCGTGACGCCTGCCAAAGCATAAAGGCGCGCATATCGGGCTGTAATCCGGTCGCTTCGGCATGTGCGATTTCCAGCTGCCGGAGCCCCAACTTCTGTTGCGCTGTGAGTTTCGGCTTAGGAGGTTTATGGGACAGCTGCGCTCTCGATTTCGTCGAAGGGGGTTTCTTTGCGGGCGCCTGGGCCGTCAGCAGGCCCGCCGTGGAGAGAACCGCGACGGCTGTGAGTTGCATCGGGCGGTGCCAAGACGAATAGTAAGACAACCGCATACTACCCTGCTTTAAGCGAGCATTTTACTCCCTGCAAAGGCCACGTGGGGACAGCCGCCCCCGGCTGTCCAGCGGAGCGAAGCTCCGCAGTGACGAGGCCAGAAGGCTTTGACGAAACCTCTTTCGAGCAAGCTCGCCCGGACAGCCGAGGGCGGCTGTCCCCACGTGGTTTGCCGCGTCCACATGACTGGTGCTCAGTCATGGCATTCCGCTCACCAAATGAGCGGTGTTAACCTTGCACGATGCCCCACCCTCCTGATGTCGGCGGCGAGCCCCTGAAGGCTGCACGATCTCCGGCATCATTGGTGCTCACCCTCATCGTCGGGCTGTTCCTCGGGGCATTGTTACTTGCTGCTGTTGGATTCTTGCTGCTATCCCGGAATTCTGGCCCGGCTCTGTTGAGCCGCATGTGGTCGGCGGTAACCGGGAGAAGTCTCAGCATGGATGTGAGCCAGCCCACGGTGGTCAATCGCATTCAGCAGCTGCAGCGTCTGGAGACGGTGGTTTACACCATGGACAAGGTGGTGAGCGGCGCCAAAGAAAATCCGATATTTCCGGATTTTCTGGCGGGAGACCGCCTGCTGCTTCTGGTGCACGGAGAAGTCGTCGCCGGTATTGATTTTTCGAGCCTGAAGCCGGGCGACGTCAGAGTCAACGGCAAGCAGATTCAGGTGCATCTTCCCGCGGCCCAGGTGTTCAGCACGCGGCTCGACAGCGCCAAGACGCGAGTGTATTCCCGCCAAACCGGGCTGCTGGTTCCCACCGATCCGGATCTGGAAACGCAGGTGAGACAGGAGGCGGAACGCCAGCTGCTGGGGGCTGCCCTGGCCGATGGCATTTTGCGAACTGCCCAGCAGAATGCGCATTCGACGATTACCAGTCTGTTGCAGGGCTTGGGATTCGAGAAGATCGACCTCGACTAGCGGCGCTTCACCGGGGCTGGGTCCACTTCTTCTATTCCGCCAGAGGTAAGCTCCGTAAGCTCCGTCCCGCCCTACATGGTCGGGAGCACTCCAGTTCGGGTAGACTGTTCGGCGTTTCGAAAGCAGGCGGACGATTCAGCGTGGAAACCCAGGCAATGGGGCGCGGGGCGACGGAGCTGATAAGAATGCGATAGAACTCGCGGTGCGGGAGTTCGTCGGGACGGACGTTCATGCATCCAGTTTAATCGGTTTTAAAATGTAGGCGCGAGCGTCCCGCTCGTGCGGCAGCTTCACGGGCGCTCCTGCACGAGCGGGACGCTCGCGCCTACATTTGGCGAAGCTACTTTGAAGCGGGAGAGCTTTTCTGCAACTCGTCCAGGGCCGCCAGTACCTCCTGGCTGTGCTTGTTCGGTTCCACGCTGGTATAAGCGCGCTGGATTTTGCCCTGCGGATCAATGACGAAAGTGTTGCGGGCGGCGATTTCCACGCCGGCGTAGGTCATGGTCGAGTCGTATAGTTTCACGACTTTGTGCTCAGTGTCCGCCAGCAGCTTGAAGTTCAGGCCTTCCTTGGAACAGAATTCTTTGTGCGAGTCGGTGGTGTCCACGCTGACGCCCACCACCACCGCATTGCGCTGCGCGTATTGGGGCTGATCGCGCTGAAAGTTGTGCGCCTCGATGGTGCATCCGGGCGTTCCATCCTTGGGATAGAAATAAAGCACTACCCACTTTCCACGAAAATCCTTCAGGCTGACTTTGGTGCCATCTTCCGAAGGAAGCGTGAAGTCAGGCGCAGCGGTTCCCACCGCCGGCATCGCGGCAAACGCAAAGTGCAGGCCAGTTATAAGGACGAACGCGACCAGCAAAACCATCCATAGACGCATGAGAGACTCCTTCGCTAACGTAGGTTATCGCGGAGCGACAGACTCTGTCCATACGCGCCCCGTCAATTTTCTGCAAAAATTCCTACCATTTCTTGAAAATTATGAAGACAGCTGCGACGATCATGGCAAAGCCGACGATGTAGTTCCACTTGATCTGTTCGTCCAGGTACAGAAAGGAAAAGAAGGAGAAGACAGTCAACGTGATTACTTCCTGAATCGTTTTGAGTTGGGCCGCACTGAATTCGTAGGATCCGATGCGGTTGGCGGGTACCTGAAAGCAATACTCGAAAAAGGCGATACCCCAGCTCACGAGAGTGACTTTGAACAGAGGTGCCTGGCGGTACTTGAGGTGGCCATACCACGCGAAAGTCATAAAAATGTTTGAGATCGTCAGGAGGACGATCGTAGTCATGTTGGTTATGCTGCCTCAAACGGGAGTGTCTTTTCCAGCGGCGCAACGAAAAATCGAGTTTGGATTCTCAAAACTGGTGACCAACGAGCTTGGAAGCGTAGCATCGGCAATGTGTTGTTTCCCTGATCGTACGAGGCAATGATGTTCCCTCAACTCGCGCAATTCGCAGATCTCGGATTTCTTCTGCTCAGATTAATGGTGGGAGCGGTCTTCATCACCAGCGGCTGGCATCATCTCAAGGATCCTGAAGCGCGGAGCAAGAGCATTGGTATGAGCAAGGGCTTCACGATTTTCCTCGGCGCCGCCGAAGTCGCCGGAAGTCTTGGGGTCATGTTCGGCGTTTTAACCCAGATTGCCGCCCTCGGGCTGATCGTGGTCATGCTCGGCGCTATCTGGAAGAAGATTTTTGTGTGGCATACCGGCTTCTGGGGCGAAAAAAACTCGGGTTGGCACTACGATCTGATGCTCGTTGTGATGAATCTGGTCATCGTGTTTACCAGCGGTGGGCGCTGGGTGATGATGAAGTAGAGCACCTGGCAGGTAAAACTGTATCACCACAGTAATGGGGGAAGGCTTGCATAGCCGCTGCCTCTAACCTATGCTGTGTAGGTTCCGTTGGTCTCTTTGAGCCAAAGGGACTGCGACCGTCATGCACCGTTTGACCGCCAGATTGCTGCTTACTTTTGTGCTTGTGGGCACCCTTGCCCCGCTGGCCCTGGCGATCTCCGTTCCTCCACCACATGCCTGCTGCGTGCGGAAGCCTCTGCACAATCGGGGGTCGCACGACTCCGAACTTCGGGCAGCCGGGAGCGAACGTCACAGTTGCTGCCCCCCTCTGACGACGGCCCAGTCCGCGCAGCTGGGCGCCGGAGTGGACGTCAGCGTGAACCTGCGATCCGCGAATCTGCCTACAGTGTTGCGTCCAGTCTTCCGCACGAACGACGGGAACTCTCTTGATTCCGTCCGTGGTCCTCCATCCTGCTAACAAACCATCCTGACTTTTGCACTTGGATACTGGTGAAGCGTAGCCCGGTTTCTCGCGGTTAACGGGGGACTGGATTTCGCGCATAGGAGATCGCGTTAACGGTGTCCAGGTGTCTTCTCCGGTCTTCCGCATGAGAGCCATGCGGCGTTTGCCTCGGTTTAGGTGGATTCGGATGTCTCGCATTTTCTGGTCCATATTGATCGTCGTTCTCTTGCTGGGGGCTGGCCTCTGGGTTTCCGGCTTGATCCCGCACTGCTGCGGTGCCCGCCAGGCGCCCAGTAAGGCGGAAGCTGCCCTGGCTCGGCGTTTCCGCTCCTTGTCGGTGCCATCCAACGCCGCACAAAGCAAGAACCCTTTCGTGAGTTCGACGGAATTACTTCAGGAGTCGGCGCGGCATTTCGCGGACCACTGTGCTTCCTGTCATGGAAATGATGGAAGTGGCAACACCGAGATCGGCCGAAACCTGTATCCCCCGGCCCCTGACATGCGGCTCGCGGCCACACAGCAGTTAAGCGACGGTGAGTTGTACTACATCATTCACAACGGAGTGCGCTGGACCGGAATGCCGGCATGGGGCGATCCCGACAACGATCAGGACAGCTGGAAGCTGGTGCTGTTCATCCGGCATCTCCCCAGCCTGACCGCCGCAGAACTCCGCGACATGGAGCGCTTCAATCCCAAGAGCGCTGTGGACCGTGAAGAGGACAAGGAAGAGCAGGAATTCCTGAACGGGGGGCCGGCCGGAGAGCCAGCCACAAAACATCGATGAATACCCAGGAGACGGAAAAAATGAAGAAGCTCTCATTGACTCTGGTTTGCGCTCTGCTGTTGAGCGGGGCGATTTTTGCGCACGGCAACATGGAACACATTCTGGGAACGGTAACGGCGATTACTGACCATTCTCTGTCGGTGAAGACCCGCGATGGGGCGATCAGAAGGGTAGAGTTCGACAGCCAAACCAAATTCACCAAGGGTGATGCCGCAGCCACAGCAAAGGACGTCCAGGTAGGAAGCCGGGTGGCTGTCCACGCCGAAAAACATGGCAACTCACTTCATGCCGAGGAAGTGAAGATCGGCACAAGTGCGGCGCCCGGACAGCACTAGACCCTCAGGATTGGGAGAAAACATGACTTGCAAAAGAGCGCTGATTGCCGTCGCATTCCTGCTGAGCAGCCTTACGGCCTTCGCCACCATCTTTGGCACGGTCAGCGGCCTTATTCATGACCCGCAGCACCGGCCCGTGCAGGGCGCGCAGGTGACGCTCCGTGCCGCCAGTTCCGCCTGGACGAAATCCGTCACCAGCGACGACTCTGGCGAATTTCATTTCGACGCCGTGCCTCTCGGCGAGTACAACGTGAGGGTTGAACTCCCAGGCTTCGCGGTACAGGAACAGAAGCTCGTCCTGAGCTCTGGCCGCGATGCGCGCGTGCACTTCTCGCTCACAGTCGCCCAGGCCAAAGAGACGGTTGAAGTCACGGACACTTCCGTGGCCGTGAACTCCGAGTCCTCTGCAACCACCACCCTGGTCAGCCGGCAGCAGATCGCCGAAACTCCGGGCGCCGATCAGACCAACAGCATGGCCATGATTACCAGCTTCGTCCCCGGCGCTTACATGATCCACGACCAGCTCCACATTCGTGGCGGGCACCAGGTCTCCTGGTTGCTCGACGGCGTGCCCGTACCCAACACCAACATCGCCTCGAATGTCGGCCCGCAGTTCGATCCCAAGGACGTTGACTATCTGGAGATCCAGCGTGGGGGCTATTCCGCCGAATACGGCGACCGGACCTACGGTGTTTTCAACGTCGTCACCTGCTCCGGATTCGAGCGCGACCGCCAGGGCGAACTTGTGACCAGCTACGGCAGCTTCAACCAAACCAACGACCAGCTCAGCTTCGGCGACCACACGGAACGCTTTGCCTACTACGGTAGCGTCTCCGGATATCGCACAGATCTGGGGTTGGAGACTTCGAGCACCGAGATCCTGCACGATCAGGCTGCCGGCGTGGGCGGCTTCGCCTCACTCATTTTCAACAAGACTCCTGCCGACCAGTTCCGCCTGGTTACTTCCCTTCGGGGCGACCACTACCAGGTTCCCAACGATCCCGACCAGCAGGCCACCGGCATCCGTGACGTCGAGAGCGAACGCGACGCCTTCGTAAATTTCTCCTGGCTGCACACGAAGGGCAACGGAACCGTGTTGACTGTCTCTCCTTTCTACCATTTCAATCGTGCCCACTTCACCGGCAGCTATGTCGGCGAGCCGGACTCCGACCTTACGATTCCCGAAGATGACCGGGGCTCGAACTATGTAGGCGGAGTTGCGTCGATCGCCGTCGCCCGGGGAAAACACAATGCGCGCATCGGCATGCAAGTATGGGGTGCACGCGACAACCAGCTCTTCGCCACCGTTCAGGGCGATGGCAGCAATCCACAGTCGCAGCGGCAAAGGATCTGGGGCAACGTCGAGACGCTCTTCCTCGAAGACCAGTACAAGCTCACGAACTGGTTCACCCTCAACGCCGGCGTGCGCCTGACCCACTTCGGAGAATCCACGATCAGTGAGAATGCTGCCGACCCCCGTGTGGGCGCCGCCGTCCGGATTCCCCGGCTCAATTGGGTCGCGCGCGCTTTCTACGGCCGCTACTACCAGGCTCCACCGTTGCTCACCGTCTCCGGTTCGCTGCTGGGTTTCGACCTCTTGCCACTCA
>JBGQIG010000090.1:0-9689 GCA_041498365.1 Terriglobia bacterium
ACGCTAACTCTTGTTCCTAAGGAAAACGGCTACTACCTCGCGATGAACCGCGATGAGCAGACCACTCGTGGACTTGCCGCTCCTCCCGTCCGAATCGACACAGAAGGGGTTGAGACCGTCTACCCCCGCGAAACAGAAGGAGGTACCTGGATCGCGGCCAATGGCCGCGGCGTCGCGCTGGCACTATTAAACTGGAACGACACGACACATTCCAATGCGAGGAAGATTCGCAGCCGTGGCGAGGTGATTCCGGAGCTGATCCGCATGGACACTCATCGCGATGTCCAGACGGCCGTTGAGCGGCTTGATTTTGTTGGCATGCTGCCGTTCCGGCTGGTGGGTGTGTTTCCTGCAGAAAAAGAACTTTTGGAGTGGCGCTGGAATCTTGGCCGGGTCAACTCTCAGATTCACCGATGGGAACCGCAGCAATGGTTCTCGTCCAGCTTATCGGACGAGCAAGCGGCCCTCCATCGCGGGGAGGCTTGCCGGAGTGCCTGGCGCGCGAAAGATGCCGGTTCACTGCCCTGGCTCCGGAGGCTCCACGCTGCGCACGATGCCCAGCGGGGTCCTTTCAGCATTTGTGTCCATCGCGAGAACGTGGAGACGCTCAGCTACACCGAGTTTACTTGCACCTCAACCCGGGTCCTTTGTAACTATTTCCCAGGGAGCCCGTGTACCATGACAGCGCCCGAACCTCGTGTGGAACTTAGGCGCCAGTCTGGACTCATGGTTCCCGAGTAGGTATATTTCGTGGATGTTTGGACCTGAGTGTCTGGAGGATTCCCCATGTCCCCCGCTTCAACTGTCGCTCCAGAGCCGGCAGCAGTCGAAGAAGTCCGCGATTCGCGGGAAACTACTTGCTGCATCGTGGGAAGCGGGCCAGGTGGAATGATGCTGGCGTTGCTGTTGGCCCGTCAGCGCGTTCCAGTTACGTTGCTGGAGCAGCACAAAGACTTTGACCGGGAGTTCCGTGGCGATACGATTCATCCGTCGATTCTGGAGGTTCTCGACCAGATCGGCCTCGCGGAGCCCCTGCACAAGCTACGGCATGCGAAAATTTATGGCCCCACCGTGCGGATCGCGAACAGTGCCTTTTCTCCTATAGATTTTCGCAGGCTGAAAACACGCTTCCCTTACATTCTTCTCGTGCCGCAGGCAAAATTCCTGGAATTTATTGCAGCCGAGGCGTCAAAGTATCCGGATTTCCGGCTGGTGATGGGTGCCAATGTAGAACAACTGATCGAGGAAGATGGGCAAGTGCGGGGCGTGCGTTATCTACACGCTGAAGAGATGCACGAACTGAGAGCTCCACTGACGGCCGGTGCTGACGGGCGATTTTCACGAGTGCGTCAACTGGCCGGCTTCGAGCCCATCAAGACTTCTCCTCCAATGGACATCCTATGGTTCCGCCTGCCCCATATTCCGGGCGATCTTCCCGAAGCTGAAGGCCGCGTTCTCGGAGGCTTTGGGGCGGGTCGAATCCTGGTGGTCTTCGATCGTTTCGACTACTGGCAGGTGGGTTATGTTTTCCCCAAAGGACACTACCAGAACCTGCGAACGACTGGGATCGAGTCACTGCGGCAATCGATCGTTGAGGTTGAGCCGCGCCTGGCTGAACACGTGAAAACTCTGACCGATTGGCATCAGTTTTCGCTCTTGTCGGTTGAATCCAGCCGCTGCCCGCGCTGGTTCAAGCCCGGTCTTTTGCTGATTGGCGATGCGGCGCACGTGATGTCACCGGTGGGCGGTGTCGGCATCAATTACGCCGTGCAGGACGCAGTGGTGGCCGCTAACATCCTGGCTGCTCCGCTCCAGGCCGGCCGTGTGCAGGTCGACGACCTGGCCAAAGTACAGAAAGAGCGCGAATGGCCAACGAAAGTCATTCAAGCGATGCAGTCCGTCATACAAAACCGGGTTCTGGCTAGTACGTTGCGCTCGCGGGCCGTGCTCCATATTCCGTGGTTCGTCCGGGCATTCTTTTCGACGCCGGTGCTGCGTGACATTCCCGCACGAATCCTCGCCTTCGGCGCTCGACGAGTTCGGCTCAGGGAAGAGGCTCCCGCTTCCCGTTAGACCTACAGTCCTATGCCCTGGTTCCTGCTTTCGGCACTTCCTGCGCGGTAGCCGTCTTCTGCACCGACCTTTGATCTCTGGTCTGAGCGGTGCGGCTCTCGGTACGCGCCGCGGGGCGGATTCCCTTCACGTCTTCCACATAGGCGCGCAAGACTTCAGCCACGCTCCATGCTTGTGCTATGCATCCGCCGGGACGATAGGGTGCATCGCCGTCGAAGACTTCCGAGATGTGACCTAGCCCCGCATCGGAGAGATGGTCTTTCAAGGGCAAAAGCCACTCGGCTGCTTGTCCGCGGGACGCGTCACTGGCTCCATTCACTTTCACGTAGGCAGTGATGAACGGTCCGAGTAGCCACGCCCACACCGTGCCCTGGTGATATGCGCCATCGCGTTCCGCGGGACCGCCGGTGAAGCGGCCGCGGTATTGGGGATCGCTGGGCGCCAGGCTGCGCAGACCGTATGGAGTGAGGAGGTGTTCCCGGACTTTCTCGACTACGCTTCGGGCGCGTTCCGGCGAAAGCATGGTGTAAAGCAAGCTGACGGCAAAGATCTGGTTCGGGCGGATCGAAGGGTCAGGGGGCCCGCCATTCACAACGTCATACAGACAGTTTTCTTTCTTATTCCAGAACAAACGGTTAAACGCCCAGCTTGCCATCGCCGCCATATTGCGATAACGCTTTTGGCCAGCGTCGTCGCCGAACCTGCGGGCTAGGTCTTCCATGATGCACAGAGCGTTGTACCAGAGCGCCTGGATCTCGACCGGCTTGCCGCGGCGCGGGGTTACCACCCAGTCGCCTACCTTGGCGTCCATCCACGTGAGCTGCACTCCGGACTCGCCGGAAGTCAGCAGTCCACTCGGATCCACCTTGATTCCGTAGCGGGTGCCGCGGGCATGCCAGGCAATGATGTCGGTGAAAACCGGGTAGAGCTCGTTGCGGACAAAGTCCTCGTCGCCGGTGTATGCAAGGAAGGCCCGCGCCGCCTCGAAGAACCAGAGCGTGGCGTCGACTGTGTTGTATTCCGGGGTTTCACCCGCGTCCGGGAAGCGGTTCGGCAGCATTCCCTGGTCGACATGCTTGGCGAAGGTGCGAAGGATGCTGCGGGCAACATCATGCTTTCCCGTGGGCAGCGTGAGGCCCGGAAGGGAAATCATGGTGTCGCGGCCCCAGTCGCTGAACCAGTGATAACCGGCGATGACCGTCTTCTTGTCACCACGGGCAACGATGTATTGGTCGGAGGCAGCGGTAAGCGCCCGCGCAAATTCGTCGTTTAGAGGAGACGCTTGCATCGTATCTCGGCGGCGCGCGACCTCATTCTGCAGATATTGCGACACCCCGGCCACGTCGCGACGTTCGGTCGAAGCGATGACTAAGGCCGGCTGACGGCCGGCAAGATCGAAGCGCAGGACGCAGGGATTGAACAGATCCTCCACGAAATCCAGGCCACGCTCGTGCTCGGCGTCATACTCAAAATTTCGATACCAGCTGCCGGTCTTCTGCAGTTCTGTGGCGTTGTGCGCCAGGTGTAACTGTGGCAGTCCTTGATAGGGCGCGAAGCTGGCCAATCCGGGTTGTTCCTCAACCGCTGCGTTCAGGGAACCGTTTTCGTGGGTGGTGCTGTGATAGTCACGGAAGGCGATCAACGGCCGCAGTTCAAGCCGCAGGTTCTTTGGCAGATTGTCAGCCGGTGTCTTAACTTCGTAGCGCACCACTGTGCTGTTTTCACCGTAAATCATGAAAACGGTCTTCTCGATCACGACGCCTTCGACTTCATACGTGAAGACGGGGAACGGATCGAGTCGGAACTGTGTCAGAAACCGAAAACCCTGGGGATGGACCACGCCTGGATAGCGGTTAGCCGACAGGTCATACGGCCCGCCATCAATCAACAACGTCTCTTCCAGTTTGGAAAGGAGAACCTCGCGACCCACTGGCGGCTTGGTGGCGGCCACCAGCAGACCGTGGTAGCGGCGGGTATTCAGCCCGGTAATGGTCGAGGAGGCAAAGCCGCCGAGACCGTTGGTTTCAAGCCACTCTCGTCTGAGGGCGGCATCCAGGTTGCCGCAGGTTTCTCTTGTGAACTGAATCATAGCTTCCTCTGCATCGTCAGACGCGCCAGAGCCTCAAAGGTGACACGATCTACGTAGGCCCAGACGTCCATTCGACTTCGCTCAGGGCAAGCTCTGCCCCTACGCGGCCTGTGCTGCGCCCGCCAAGCTGTTTACAGTTCCGCCACCTGGCAGAAGACTTTGATCGCGCCGTTTGGCGAGGTCAATTTCTTGAACAGCTCGCCGTAATTTTCCAAACCCTTGACCGGGTCGGTAAGAAGCTTGGTCAGCCAGCCAGGATATTCCGCTTCCGCCTGGGCCATATCGCGGACTCCCAACTCAAAGTATTCGCGGTTAGCGTTGACCGTGCCCACCATTACCTTGTTGCCGAGGACGAACTCCAGATTGATGCGGTCGGCCGGGACCTCGATCTTCTTGTCTCCACCGGTCACACTGGAAAGCACCAGCACGCCGTTCTTTCCCAGCGCCTGCATGCTGTCGAACACGACTGACGAATTCCCCGTGCCTTCGAAGATGAGGTCGAATGGGCCATGCTGCTTGGCGGCATCGAGAATCGATGTTTCTTTGGTTGAGACGTAACGGGCTCCAAGTTCCTCGATGAGGTCCGCGTTCAGATACGGCTTGGTGCTGCGGGCGAATGTGGTCACATCCAGGCCACGCAGACGGAGCACGAGCGTGGCCAGCAAGCCGATGGTGCCGGCGCCCATGACCGCAGCCTTGCGCGGCTTCCACACTTTCAGGCGGCGCTGGATCTCATACGCCTGGTAGATCCCTTTCTCTACCACGGTTGTGGGTTCGAGTAGCACTCCCACGTGCTTCAGTCCCTTCGGCACCTTCACGATGAATTCGACGTCGTCCACGTAGTACTCCGTCAAATATCCGTGGCGCAGATTGATGCCACGTTCGTAGTAGGTGTCGTCGGTGGTCATGTCGTTGGTGCCGATCAGGTCATAAATACTCTTGCCGGGCCGGCGAACGGTGGCGACGACGTAGTCGCCGGGCTTTAGTTCCGTGACATTCGGGCCTACGGCTTCAACCTGGCCGAAGCCTTCATGGCCGATGACCAGGAAGTCATATCCCGGCGGCGCTGCACCGTATTCGGCCGCGTTGATTTCCTTGTCGGTACCGTCCACGCCGACGCGAAGAACTTTCACCAATACTCCCCGGCCATTGGGAACCTGGTCGATTGAGGGCTTGTCCAGATCGGTCAAGTGGACGCTATCCGGTCTTCCTGGGAACACGCTTATAGCTTTCACTGCAATTCTCCTTTTCGAATTCAGTCTGCGGCCGCGACCTGCGCCGGTTCGGCCTTGGGATTCTTGCGGGTGCGTGATTCTCCGCTTTGCTGCATTAACTTGGTGACTACGCCGGTCCACCCTGTTTGATGGCTGGCGCCCACTCCGGCCCCGGAATCTCCATGGAAGTACTCGTGGAAGAGCACCAGGTCGCGCCAGTGTGGATCGGTCTGGAACTTTTCGAGATTGCCGAATACCGGCCGGCGTCCCTTTTCGTCTCGCAAGAATATGCTGGTCATGCGGCGCGACAATTCTCCGGCCACTTCCCACAGGGTCATCATCTTTCCTGAACCGGTGGGGCACTCTACTTTGAAATCTTCTCCGAGATAGTGATGGAACTTTTGCAGCGACTCCACCAGGAGAAAGTTCGTCGGGAACCAGATGGGACCGCGCCAGTTGGAATTGCCTCCGAACAGGCCGGTGGATGACTCTCCCGGCTCGTAGTCCACACGATGCTCCCGGCCGTTGACGTTAAGCGTATACGGGTTGTCACGGTGGAACTGTGAGAGGGCACGGATCCCATACGGAGAGAGAAACTCCCGCTCATCCAGCATGTATTTCAGAATGTCGCGAAGCTGGTCCTGGTCGGCGATGGCCAGCAACCGGCGTTCGCCCTTGCCTTCGGTCATCATGCAGGCCACGTTGTCCGTAAGGTCGGGACGATTCTCGACGAACCACTCCAGCCGTCGTTTAAACCCGGGGTGCCGATCTAGCATCTCCTGTTCCAGAGTTTCCACCGCAAACAGAGGAATCAAGCCCACCATGGAACGAATTTTCATGGGGAACTTTGAACCATCAGGCAGTCGCAGAACGTCGTAGAAGAATCCGTCTTCTTCGTTCCACAGTCCCATGCCATCTTGACCGCGATGGCTCATGGCACGGGCGATGTAGATGAAGTGCTCCCAGAACTTGCTGGCTACATCTTCATAAGCCGGGTCTTCCTGCGCCAGTTCGAGGGCGATGGCTGCCAGGTTCAGTGTGTACATTGCCATCCAGCTGGTGCCATCGGATTGTTCGATGTAGCCGCCGGTGGGGAGAGGAGCGCTGCGATCGAACACGCCGATATTGTCCAGACCTAGGAAACCGCCCTGAAAAATGTTCATGCCGTCGGCATCCTTGCGGTTCACCCACCAGGTGAAATTGAGCATCAGCTTGTGGAATACTCGTTGCAGAAATTCGCGGTCGCCTTTGCCGCGCCGCTTCTTGTCGATCTTATAAACTCGCCATGCAGCCCAGGCGTGGACAGGAGGATTCACATCGCCAAACGCCCATTCATAGGCTGGCATTTGACCGTTAGGGTGCATGTACCACTCGCGTAGCATCAGGACGAGCTGTTCTTTGGCGAAGTCTGAATCCACCAGCGCCAGCGGGATGCAGTGAAACGCCAGGTCCCACGCCGCGTACCACGGGTATTCCCATTTGTCGGGCATGGAGATGACGTCAGCGTTGTAGAGATGTGGCCATTCGTGATTCCGGCCGTTGCGGCGCTCCGGAGGCGGGGGAGGATTGCCCGGATCACCTTCCAACCACTGCTTCACCACGTAGTGATAGAACTGCTTGGACCACAGCATGCCGGCGAAGCCCTGACGCATTACATTCTGCGCGTCCGGCGAGAGATCCTGGGGGATCACGGTCGCGTAAAATTCATCGGCCTCGCTCTGACGCAGTGCGAAGGTCGGGTCGAAACCGTCAAACGGGTTCTTCGTTTTCAGGTCGGTATTGGTCAGTCGCAACCGGACGATCACGGTCTCGCCGGCGCCCACCACAAGTTTGTAGTGCGCTGCAGCCTTGGTGCCGGAATGCGCCGGATTGACCGCATCTTTGGCACCGTGTACGACGTAGTCGTTGATGCTGTCCTTAACATAGGGCGTGCGGTTGTTGGCTCCAAAGAGGCGCCGGGCGTTGGTTTCGTTCTCGGTGAAAAGCATTTCCGGCGAACCTTCGCAGTGCAGCCAGCGCTCGCCAGCCTCGGGATGTACCAGTGCAATTGCCGGGTTGGGCGCATCGCTTGCCTGTTTCAGGATAGCCTGCGCGGTTCCGTCGCCCCATGACCATGTGTTACGAAACCAGACCGTCGGCAGCAAGCGAAGGTTGGCTGCTTCCGGGCCGCGGTTCGAGACCGTGATCTTGATCAAAATGTCTTCTACATCAGCTTTGGCGTATTCGACGAACACGTCGAAGTAGCGGTCGTCACTGAACACGCCGGTGTCGAGAAGCTCGTACTCCGGTTGGCGCTTGCCTCGCTGCCGATTTTCTTCCAGCAGCTTTGCGTAAGGGAATTCCGCCTGCGGATACTTGTATAAATACTTCATGTAGGAGTGGGTGGGCGTGCTGTCGAGGTAGAAGTAGTACTCCTTCACGTCCTCGCCATGATTGCCTTCGTTGCCTGTCAAGCCGAAAATGCGCTCTTTGAGGATAGGATCGCGCTCGTTCCACAGGGCCAGGGCAAAGCAGATCATCTGCCGCCGGTCGCAGATTCCCGCCAGACCGTCTTCATTCCAGCGATAGGCGCGCGATCGGGCATGATCATGAGGCAGGCTTTCCCAGGCGTTGCCGTAAGGGCTGTAGTCTTCGCGGACCGTGCCCCAGGCGCGCTCGCTGAGGTAGGGCCCCCAGCGCTTCCAGTGCTTCTTTCGTGCCTCGGATTCCGCTAGCCGGATTTCTTCCTGTGTCATGGAAAACTTCTCCTGTCGTCAGATCTGGTTCAACAGCCGTTCGAAATCCCTCGCGATCAAGGCCTGAATCTGTTCAAAGTACTCCTCGCTGTTTACCGCCCATCCCCGAGGTCTGAGATCCGCTCTGCCGTTGGACGGCTCACGGTAGTCGAGTTCAAGACGCAGGTCGTTATTGACGGCGGTTCTAATAATGCCGACGCGCATTGGATTATCCTCCCTATTTTTGCTCGATTTCAACCGCGTGACCATCGGGGTCGCGGACCACAAATGCTTTGCTGAACCCGAGCTGTCCATTCTGATTCGCAACGACGCCAGAAGAAACAAACTGGATTTTTGTCGAACCGAGCTGGCGTGCGGCGGAGTCGGCGTCGTGGGTCACCAGCATGGTCTGGCGGTGGACGAGGTCATTGGCATGCTCATCGAGAGGGAAAGGCCGGCCATCGCGCGGAGCCAGGTATTCCAGGAGCTCAATCCCCGGCCCGCCGGAGCTGCGCAGCGCCGTAATGCGCAAGCGCGCCCCAAAGACGTTGTTCAGATGCTCCTGTTCAGTTCCGTAGTTCTCACTCTCACCAGCGACCCGCATGCCAAGAAGGTCGCGATAGAACCTCAGGCTGGCGTCCGTGTCGGCCACGACGATGGCGGTGTGATCGATGCCAAGGAACAGCTGGTCGGTAGAACGATGCCATTTCTCCGGTCCCTTGTCTGCTGGAAATTGCAGCACTTCGACCGGATGGCCATCCGGATCCTTGAAGTAAAAGGCCCAGATGCCCCCGGCATTCTTGTTCCAGCCAGGCAGCCGCTGTGGTCCTGACGAGGCATGCTCCACCTTGTTTTGCCGGAGCAGGCGATAGGCCTTGTCCATATCGCGGACGATGATCGCGATATGCTGGAACCAGCGATCATTGCTGCGTGAGTCCACCGGAATCGGCCGCCCTCGCGGCGCCAGGTACTCAGTGAGCACGATAAATTCGTTACCCAGCCGCATCCGAACTATGCGGGTGCGCAAGCCGAAGACACCTTCCAGGTGCTCGTAATTGTCTCCGGTAACCTCCGTATCTGAGATCTTGTCAAATGTCAGCACCTTGGAGTAGAAGTCGACCGCCCGGTCCATGTCCGAGACCGTGATCCCGATTGCGTCGGCGCTTTCCACCAACTGGGCCGATGCCGGGGATACGGCCAGCACCAGCAAGAGCGCCCAGACAGTCAAGACGCTCTGACACAAGAATTTTATTGTCTTTGTCATGGCAATCGAAACAGAAACTGACAACCGGGAACCGTCAACTGACAACCGGGTTTCTAAATTCCCTGTTTTCCTTGAAGTCCCACCGAACTCCAGCCCAGCAGTAGGATTTACGCCATCACGGGTTGAACGTTCCGGGTCAAGCCCTCGCGCGACACTCCCATGCGCTCCATCAAATGATCGCCAACCCGCAACGCGTTGGCCATGATCGTCAATGCTGGATTCACGGCCGCGCTCGCAGGAAAGAAGCTGCCGTCCACTACGTACAAGTTGTCTACTTCATGGGCCTTGCAGTTCGGATCCAGGGCCGATGTCTTGGGGTCGTTTCCAAATCGGAT
>JBGQIG010000091.1:0-9651 GCA_041498365.1 Terriglobia bacterium
GCCGAGGATCCGATCTCGGGCACGGTTGCCCTGATGGAGGAAGCACGAGGCTTCGCGACTCTTCTGAAGCAGGGGTGGAAACCGAAGCGCACTGTCATCTATTGCGTGTGGGATGGCGAGGAACCCGCGCTGCTCGGTTCCACAGAGTGGGCCGAAACCCATGCCGAAGAGCTTCGGCAGCACGCCGTGGCCTACATCAATAGCGATTCCAACGGACGCGGCTATCTCTCCATGGGTGGATCGCACACGCTGGAGAGATTCATAAACGGCGTCGCCCGGGACATTGAAGATCCCGAGAAGAAGATTCCTGTCTGGAAGCGCCACCAATTGAAGGCCATCGCCGATGCCAAAACACACGAGGACAGGAAAGAAGTCCGTGAACGGGTCGACCTGCGCATCGAGGCTCTGGGTTCGGGATCGGATTGGAGCGTTTTTCTCGATCATCTCGGCATCGCTTCGCTGGACCTGGGCTATGGAGAGGAAGATGGCGGCGGAATCTACCACTCCATCTACGACGATTTTTACTGGTACACACACTTTTCTGATACTGACTTCAGCTACGGCCGCGCCCTCTCGCAAACCATTGGCACTGCGGTGATGAGGCTCGCCGATGCGGATCTGCTGCCTTACGACTTCACTAGTCTTGCCGATACCATCCACGTCTATCTCGATGAACTACAGAAGCTGTTGAAGACCAAGCAGGATGAAGTAGTCGAACGCAATAAACAGATCGAGGAGGGAGTCTTTGTGGCGACAGCTGACCCTAAAAAGACTTCCGTTCCACCCCCCGCCGAGAAAGTTCCTCCGCATCTGAATTTTGCTCCTCTGCAGAACGCATCGGAGGCGCTCACCCGCAGCGCAGAACGTTATCAGCGGGCACTGGAGAAAGTTACCCGGAACGGCGAACTGGCGCTGAGTCCGGCTTCACTGCAGACTCTCAACTCTAAACTTCTGCAGAGCGAGCGCAAGCTCACCTCTTCCGACGGGCTCCCCGGCCGTCCCTGGTTCCGGCATTTGATTTACGCTCCGGGCGCATACACCGGATACGGTGTCAAAACGATTCCGGGAGTGCGCGAGGCCATCGAGCAGAAGAAATGGAAAGAGGCAGACGAGCAGATCGTGCGGGCTGCAAGCGCGCTGCAGGATGAAGCGACGCTGGTAGATTCGGCGGTACAGGAATTGGAGAAAGGGCAATAAGCGAGGTTTCTGGTTTCCAGTTTTTCGTAGCGCCGGCCTCGCTGCGAAGCGAGCCTTCTGCTCCACGCCGAAAGCCGCGTTCAACTACGACGCTGCCGCCAGTTCCACGGTTCGTTTCAGTTGTCCACAGGCAGCGTAAATATCCCGCCCTCGAGGACGGCGGACAAACGTGGGCACCCCCGCAGCCATCAGAATATTCTGGAACTGCGACACCCGGTCCTGGGCGGGCGTCTGAAATGCAATCCCGGGGCCGGGATTCAGCGCGATAAGATTCACCTTGGCTCGCACCCCTCGAATCATCTCCACCAGTTCGCGGGCGTTCTCCGCCGAGTCATTGACGGCATCGAGCAGGACATACTCAAACGTGAGCTTTTCCCGCTTCCGCAGAGGAAAATCACGCGCGGCAGAAATCAGCTTTTCCAGGTTCCATTTACGATTGATCGGCATCAGGCAGCTGCGCAAAGTGTCGTTCGAAGCATTGAGCGAGATGGCGAGTTTGGGACGCACCGGTTCAGAGCCAAGATCGTAAATGCGAGGCACGATGCCTGCCGTGGAGACGGTCATGCGCGATTCTGGAATGCCAACTCCTTCCACCAGAAGGCGCACCGCGTTCATGAAATTTTCGTAGTTCAGAAACGGCTCTCCCATTCCCATAAAGACCAGGTTAACGCGCTCATGGGGAGGAGAAACCCTCTGATCGTTGAGCACAGCACACACTTGTCCCACGATTTCCCCGGCGGTGAGGTTCCGTTTGATTCCGAGCAGCGCAGTCAGGCAGAACTGGCAATCGACCGCGCAACCCGCCTGGCTGGAAACGCAAATCGTGGTACGTCCCCAACTCCGCCCGGCACTTTCCATTTGGTCGCCGACCTCGCTGCCGTCGCCGGCTTCTCCCCCATCGCCGTCCGGCATCCAAACCGTCTCCACGCTTTGTCCGTCCGCACAGGCCACCAGATAACGGACGGTTCCGTCGTTGGAAGCGAACTTCTTTTCAATGCCGGGCAGGCCAACGGAGAATCCTCTCTCCGCCAGGCTGCGGCGAAAATCCTGGGGCAGGGTCGAAATCTGATCGGCGGTTTCAACTCTCTGGCGGTAAAGCGCTTCAAAAAGTTGGCGGGCCCGGTACGAAGGCTGCCCAAACTCCTCGACCAAGTTCGCAAGCTCCGGAAGTTGAAGTCCCAAGAGCGAGTTTTGCGTGTTTTGATCCATGCACACCACCCGGCTACGGGTATCCACCGATTGTAGAGGATATGCTGTCCGAGCCTGACCAGGCCGGTTGTACGGCCCACCAGAAACGCTGTAAATAGCTGATTCTACAACACAAATCATGTATTCGCCGGAGTTGGCCAGGGTGTGCAACAATACTTAAGGGATTGCCGCCTCGGTCTTTGCCTCACCAGACCCCGGGTGCAAAATAAGCCATGGTCCAGGAAGTACGCAACATACATCGCGAGGTCTTGCCCAACGGGCTGACTCTTATTACCGAGGAGATGGAGCATATTCGCTCGGCCTCCATCGGGGTATGGATCAAGACCGGGTCTCGGGATGAAGACCTGCGCTGGAATGGCATCTCGCATTTTATCGAGCACATGGTGTTCAAGGGCACGAAGCACCGCAGCGCAGAACAAATTGCGCGGCAGGTGGACTCCATCGGCGGAAACATGGACGCTTTTACCGCCAAGGAATGCATCTGCTTCAACATCAAAGTGCTGGACGAGCATCTCCCCATCGCCATGGATGTGCTTGGCGACCTGGTGCTGAACCCGGTGTTTGACTCTCAGGACATTGGCCGTGAACGTGGCGTGATCCTCGAAGAAATAAAAATGGACGAAGACAATCCGGACTACCTGGTCCACGAAATCTTCACCCAGAACTTCTGGAAAGATCACCCCCTGGGCAAGCCGATCCTTGGAACCAAAGACACGGTCAAGAAGTTCGAACGCGATCCCGTGCTGGATTTCTATAAGCAGCGGTTTGCGCCTGGCAACGTAATCATTTGCGCCGCGGGCCATTTGAAGCACGAAGAATTCGTGGAACTGGTCACGACTCACTTCGGTAGTATGAAGTCCATGAAGAACGGCTTCCACAGCCCTCAGCCGAAGATTGTGCCGCGCATTATCATGCGCAATAAGAAGGCGCTGGAGCAGGTGCAGATCTGCGTAGGTGTGCCTTCTCACCCCATCGCCCATGAAAACCGCCATGCTTCCTACATATTGAATACCTTGCTCGGCGGTGGCATGAGCTCACGGCTTTTCCAGAACATCCGCGAACGCCAGGGTCTTGCCTATGCGATCTACAGCGATTTGTCGCCCTACCGCGATACAGGGTGCCTCTCGGTTTATGCGGGGACCTCGCGCGAATCGGCGGGAAAGGTTGTGCAATCCATTGTGTCCGAATTCCGCAAACTCAAGGCGGAACCGGTTCCCGAGGAAGAGTTGCGCCGTTCGAAAGATCAACTGAAGGGCAGCTTGATGCTGTCGCTGGAATCCTCAACGGCGCGCATGTCCAACTTGGCCCGGCAAGAGATGTACTTCGATCACTTTTACAGCCTGGACGAACTGATCGAGCGGATCGAGAGTGTTACCGGGGAGCAGGTCACGGAACTGGCAAACGAGTTCTTCCAGACCGAGTCGATCGCCGTGACCGTCCTCGGAAATCTCAACGGACTCAAGCTGACGCGCGATCAACTCGCCTGTTAAGCCCTTCTCGCGAAGTGCGGCACCGCTTTAGCGCGCAACACGGCTCGTCCTTAAAAGTTGCGCTCCATAACTAAACCACTCTGTGATACTTTGCCGCACCCCCCGCATCTAAGTATGTAATTGAGCAGACCACCCGTGACGGTGATACTGCAGCAGAGGGGTGGGCTGCTGTGGATCGGAGGATGGTTATGGGACAGGTGATCGAGTTTTACATTCCGGCCAGGTTCAAACAGAAAGTGAAGTGGGTGCCTCCGGAACAACGAGGAAAGATTATTGCGTTCCCAACTGACCTGAAGAAGTCAGCCTAGGGAACGGAGTTAAACGCCCGGCCCACGCCAGCCGGGCGTTTTGTTTTGGCTCCGCCGCAGGGCCGCTCGGGTCCAGCATAAACTCGGCAACCTGCGTAATACCTTTCGGGTTGACCGCCAATCAGCGCTCCCTACACGGGTTGCGGGCCGCTTCCCATATGGGACCAAAGTGCCATATATGCTGGTTTCGCTGGCTTCGAGGGAAATTTCGAGGCATACTAGATAGCAGGCCCGTCTCCCCGCGGGCAGGAAGGTCTGCGCCATGCCCTTGCTGGAGGAGAATCGATTACCCGAGCTCAAGACCTCGTTCGAGGATGATTCCGAACAAAAGCAGCGCCGGCAGATGCTCATCGCGCTGGCGTTGTTGCTGGTCGCGCTGATTCTGGTGCTGGTGAAAGACCGGGAGTTCTGGTTCCCGTCCGCGCCTCCCGTCGCGGAATCAGAATCAGAGCCCATGGAACAGATTCCGCCCGAGGCGAAGACCCAATCCGAGGCTCCGGCGACAACTGCGCAACCGGCACCTCCCGCGCGCCCCAGACCGAAGTTGCGCACCGTCGCCGCCGCTGCGTCAAACCCAGCGCCTGAATTGGCCCCCGTAGTTACGACACGAGCCGTACTTCCTCCACTGGAGGTCGAAGTTGTGGCGGGAGACGAGCACCGGACGGTCCAGGCCGGCAGCAATTCGGTAAGGGTCGACTTGCAGCCCCGCGCGCCTTTCGCTCGCACCCCGGCATCTTCGACCCAGTCTTCTGCGGATTCGAAAGGTGTGGCCGATGCTACCGGACGAGTTCATCTTTCCCCGGGGGCGGCGGAAATCATTTCACGCCCGGTGGAACCGAACTATCCCCTGCTGGCCAAACAGATGAAAGTCCAAGGCGCAGTGGTGCTGGAAGCCCTGATCGGTCGGGACGGAAATATTCAGGATCTCCATGTGCTTAGCGGGCCTACTATTCTTTCGGCCGCGGCACGGGAAGCGGTCAAGCAATGGCGCTTCAGGCCGTACATGCAATCCGGTCAAGCCGTCGAAACCGAGGCCCGCATTACGGTAAACTTCACTATCTCGACCCAATGATTGGCACTGCCTGTAGGAGCGATTTTTGCGGCGCAAGCGAGTCTTGCCGGGATTCAAACTGGGCCTCGTAGTCGCTTTGCTATGGGTCGCGGGCGCCAACCTGGTCAGTGTCCCCGCGGTTGCGGCTGGGCCGCTCTCGCCCGCCGGGGCACAGGGAGCAAGCAAGATGGCATTTGCGGTCTCCAGCGCAAGCTTTCCAAATGGCGGCGACATTCCCAGGAAGTTCACCTGCGACGGTGCGGACGTCTCGCCCGAAATCTCATGGATCGAGCCTCCACCCGGCACGCAGAGCTTCGCACTCATTGCCGACGACCCCGATGCTCCATCCGGCACCTGGACCCACTGGGTGCTATTCGACCTGCCGGCGACGACAACCAGTCTGCCTGAGGGTGTCAGCAAGATTGACGAACTGCCGGCTGGCGAGCGGCAAGGACGCAACGACTTCCGCAAAATCGGCTACAACGGTCCCTGCCCGCCACCGGGTAAGCCTCATCGGTACTTTTTCAAACTCTATGCGCTAAGCAGCAAGCTCAATCTCAAGCCCGGAGCGAGCAAGCAGGAAGTAGAAAAAGCGATGGAGGGCCTTACCCTGGGCAAGACCGATTGGATGGGGAGATATCAGCGCTGATCATTGCTGCGAACTCGGTCGGTGTTAAGTTCACCCAAAAAATTAAACGGGCGTCCCGACTCTTGCGAGTCGCCGGACGCCCGGGCAGCCCTCCCCCAGAACTGCTCGCCCACCAAAATAAAGCAAAGGTCTCTTGCTGGGAATAGCACTTATGTGCCAGAAAGCAACCCACCAAAGTGCCATCCATCATTGACCTGCTCCCGCGCTCGCCGGGCTGGCCGCGCTCCTTCCCGTTGCGCACTCCACGCGGTTTCTGCCGTTAGCCTTGGCGCGATATTAGGGTGATGTTGGCTGCGTGCAACAGTTCCTCTCCCTTGAGCGGCGCGGGGCCGACCGCGTGCTCCGCCACCAATCCAATGCTGACGGTCACGGGAATCGGCCCGGCATCGGTGTCGACCGGACGCGATAAGGAGCTGCGAAAGGTGGCCGACCCCCTTGATCCTTCGAATCGGCGAATCACGCTGTTCGTGCAATACATCGTCACAAAGGCGGATGAAGAATCGCCGAAGCCCGCAGCATCCCGCGACGGCACGGCCGAAAACAAGCCAGCAGGGCACTAGCCCGGCAGAGCTCTTGTAGAGATTGTGGCGCAGAAGGTGTTCGGAGCACGACAAAGTATCAGAGGCGTGACGCGAGGAAAAGGCCGCCGCTGACCGCGACCAAGTCTTCCAGCAGGGCAATCACAATATCCGGCAGGCCTGACTTCTTCACCAGACCCGTACGCGCCTGATACCCTGCAAAAGCGCCGACCAGTCCACCCACTCCTCCCAATATCGCGCCGACGGTGACCGAGTGGCTGGCCGCGGCACAGAGCGTCGCTCCGCAGAGTCCGCCCAGAACGAGGCGGCCTAACAACGGTCCCGGCGAGGTCCGGTTGGGGATGAAGGGGAGTTTGTCGGCAATGAGTTCGCCCAGCGCGAGCGCAGAGAAAGAATATGTGGCCGCCGCCGAGCCCATAAATGCGAGGCGTGAATTCTGAAGGTTTAGCCAGCCCAAATGCGCCGCCCAACAAACCACCGCCGGGCCGGTCATCGAACGCAAGCCGGTAATCAGTCCAATACCGAATGCCAGCAGGAAAACCAGGTTGGAGTTCATGAGAAAATCCTCCTTGGTCCCGTCGGAGTGGCGATTGTATTTTCATTGCCGAAGTTTGTCGAATTTTGTTGGGTTGGGACCATCACGACATGAGCACACCTCATCCTCAGCCGGACTGGAAAAGGAAACATCATGTACGTAAAGGACGAAAACGAACTTGCTCAACTGCTTCGTGAAGCCGCGGCGGCCCACCATTCATTTGAGGTGACTCTCGGGCATCCCGATGAAGCCTGGCCCGAGTGGTATGCCAGGCATATCGCGGGCCGCAATTCAGGCCGGCGAACAAAAGGGTCCAGCCGATAAACGCGGCGGAAGCAAATCCGGGTAAGCGCGGGTGCCGCAATCAGTTCGGCAAGTTCTGATCGAGTTTTTGAATCTTCCAGAAGGCGGTAGGCAGCCGCTCATTGACCGGTGGAAGAGGGACCAACTTCAGGTGCGGCTCGGTCTGGTACCAGAAAGCAACGCTGGTGTACTCGTCCTCCCGGTCATTGGCATGCCCGTGCTCAATGGTTGCCCGCACAGACTTCTGAAAATAGATCGGGTCCTCGATATGGAACCTGTACATGGTATGGCTGCCAGTCCAGTCCCGATTCCCCTGCTGCGAATATCCGATAAATGGATAAGAAAACTCTTTCTGAAACATCCAAGCGTTGTTGAAGTAGTCTTCCATTCCAGTTCCGTGGATGGTGGCGCGCGAGGTTTCTCCGTCGATGAAGAACATATCGTCGCCCTCGCCCCACCATCCGGTCGAACGCCCGAAGACGTTCAGGATCGTTCCCACATATTGACCCTTGCCCTTCGCCTCCGCAAAAACATAGTTATTCCTGCCATCCAGATTCTTCCCGCCTGATTCGGACTCGGGAACGGCGCGGGTCAATTCGTGCCTCCACTGAGCATGAAAGCGACCCTTGTCAGCTGCCGCCCGCGCACCGCGGAGCTCCTGATAATCGATGTGGAAGTAGAGGTTGGGTACGTCCTGGGGCCCATCGTTGCTCAAAGTCACCCGCGCCCCGTTTCCGAAGGGCATCTCGAAATAGCAGTTCATCGCGCGGTCCTGCACAGTGATGGGCAAAGACGACCAGGATTGATATTTCTGCCCGCGATGCCCGCCGGGAACATCTTCGTATTCGAATCCGGTACCGAAGAAGTCGCCAATCGGAACCTCCACGCTCGGCTCCGTCTCGCCATCCCAGTACATCCGGAGCACCAGTTCGCGCAAATGAAATGGACTGGGCGAGTTGATCGTGAACCAGATGTGCCGGATTGCGCCCGGGCCCTGTATGTCCGCAAGCGTGACCGTGGACCTGGCTTTCACTTCCACCCAGTCCGCATTGCCACCCGTGCGGTCGGCACTCGAGACTCGCCTGGACACCGCGTCGCTGAGGTTCGCGAGTCCGTCGAGAGGACCGCTTTGTTGCCCAAGCACACAAGCCGTGAGACACACCAGAACAGCAACAGGCCGAATCATGAAGGTTCCCCTGCAGGTTGCGCCAGAAACCTTACCACAGCCCTCGAAGGCCGAGAACTCTTCTGACCTGAAACGTAAACCTTGGTATCAAGCGGTCAATCACTTTGACGAGGGTTCCACATTTTCAATTGTAGAAACGAGATCTGATCCTAATCCCAGGAAAGTCGCCAGCCCCGGCGAAAAGTGATTCAGTGAGAAGCAAGTACTCGTTCGAAAGCTCAGGCACTTGTGCACCGTGCGAGCACTTGTGCCGCTAGAGCGGAGGGGCTCAGTTCACCGTCAATTCCTAACCCCGGGAATTTTCAGTTTGATGCGGAACAGACTGGTGCTGGCCGTGATGTAGAGCGTCTTACCGTCCTTGTCGCCCCAGGCCACGTTGCTGACGCGCTCAGGAACCTTGATGGTTCCGATGTGCTTTCCTTCGGGAGAAATAATCCAGACGCCGCCGGGGCCAGAGCCGTAGATATTTCCCTTCTTATCCACCCGCAGGCCGTCGGGGCCGCCAATGGCTGGGTCATTGGAGGCATCGAGAAACAGAATGCCGTCAGTGACCGAGCCGTCGGGCTGCACGCGATAGCGCATCCATTGCTTCTTGCCGGATTCGGCGATGTACAGGAACTTCTCGTCCGGGGAAAAAGCCAGGCCGTTGGGACGGGCGATGTCCTTAATTACGAGCTGCAACTTTTCGTGGTCAGGCGGGGCGCCGGGCTTCTGCTGGCGCGCTCCGGGGATGCGATAAACACCGTTGACCTGCAGTTCTTTCTGCGGATCGTCGTCACTCTGGGTGGGCAGGCCGTAGGGGGGATCGGTGAAGTACAACGAACCGTCGGACTTGTACACCACGTCGTTGGGGCTGTTGAGCTTCTTGCCTTGATAGGAGTCGGCCAAAATGGTGACTTGTGCCTTGGGGTCGACGGACTCCATCCTCCAGACGGTCCGTCTGGCGTGGCCCGCGACCGTGACCCGGCCGTCCTTATCAAGGGTCATTCCGTTTGAGCCGGGCTCGGGCCCTTTGAAGGGCTCTGCGCCTTCATACCCGCTGGGGTGCATGAAGACGCTCGTGCCCTTGCCGGGGATCCACCGGATGATGTTGTTCGCTGGAATCTCCGCAAACAAGAGACTGCCTTCGCGTGTCCACACCGGGCCTTCCGTCCACTTGTCGAAGCCGGTGGCCAGACGCTCCA
>JBGQIG010000092.1:0-9618 GCA_041498365.1 Terriglobia bacterium
CCGGGGTTGACCCGCGAGGCGGTCCAGACGTCCCGACTGAAATCTACACTCTTCATCCCTGTTGCGGTTGGCCAGCGGCGACCCTAGTTCTCCGTGGGTGCCGGGACTTTTGGTGGGGCCGGTACGCGGGGCGGCTTGGGTGGTGTCGGCACCTCCACGAGTGACGATTCTTTACGGATCTCGATCCCACCGTGTTCATTCGTGATGACCAGACGCGGGCCGCCCCCGCCGACTGTGCCACTGGCGGTTGCCTGATCATCGCTGGTATTGATCTTCAGAGCATCGAAGTCCGATTCGATCTCGCCACCGCGGGATCGGGCATCCAACTGGAAACCGGCCTTGTCGGGAACATAAATTTGAATGTCACTGTTCCGGGTGCCTACTTGCATGCTGCCCAGTTTGTTCATCCGGATTTCGACCGCGCCGTTTTCGTTCTCCAGGCGTACATCTCCATTCACCCCAATGAGCCGAATGTCCTTCGACCGGGTCAACAGACGGAACGGGCCTGTCAGGTCGTTGGCCCGCATATCGCCAGAGTCCATATCGAGGTCGCCGCTGAGCTTGGAAAACTCCATGTCGGTGCGGGCCGATTTGAAGCTGACGGGATTGGCAATTTTCGAGAGCTTAATATTGTCGAACTCGCCGCTTAGGCGCGCAGCGCCTTTCACGTCCTCCAACGAAACAGTGTCGGCTCGTCCCTGAACCGAAATATCACTGGAGATATTCGAAACCCGTGCCGAGCCGCGCACCAGGTTGAGACTTACCTTGCCGTTGACATCGGAAACAGAAACCTCACCGCGCTGGCTCGAAATTTCGACGTCGCCGTCGCGGCCCAGCACGCTCACATCGCCGCGGCGCGATGTAATCACCACTGACGCCGTGCGCGGAACCGTCACATCCATGTCCGTGGTGACCGGATGCTCCCCGGCTCCCTGCGCGTTGGCATTCAAGGTGACGACGTGGTCGCTGACAGTGATCTGCGGTTTGGTGCCGGGATTGAGCTTGTCTGCCCCTTCCTGAGTGTCCGCGTTGATGCGCTTACGTGCAACCACGCGAATCTGGTTGTCATTCGCAACGGTCACGTTCACCGCACCGTGATCACTTACCACGCGCAGACTGGCGCCGGCGGGAAAGTCCTGCTGCAGTTGATCCTCGTAGCTGTAGTTGTGGCCGAACAGCGTGAAATCTTCGTCGCCTAGACTGATATGGTCGCGGATCTCATCCCAGTTAAAACGTGAAAGCTGCGTTGCCGTCAGCCCGAAAACGATCAGGAAGATCAACAGCAAAACCCCGCCGGCTCCGATTCCGGAAGGGCGTGCACCTTCCCTCTGCGCCCGCTGGTACTCGACCAGCTTGATCACGCCCCACAGAATGATCAGGGTCGGCCAGAAAGTCCCGAACCAGCGCAGAAGGGGCTGCGGGTGCAGCACGCCCAGAGTCGCCAGCAGCAGCACAACTCCCAGCAGGATCAGCACCACTGGACCCGCCATGGAACGCCGCTGTCTTTCTTGTGCAGGAGGAACCTGTACCGGGCTAACCATTCTTCACCTCGGCGGACGGCGGCTGCACTTCTCCGGTTGCAACTCCGGACGGGGGTGCTCCACCCTGGGTTGATGGCGGTCCCTCGATGGGGCCGGTGCCTGCCGTACTTTGGAAAATCTTTACCAAACCAATCACCACCAGTAACAGTGGCAAGGTGCGGCCGAACCGGATCACGCCCATACTATCGAGCAGAAACTGAAACCCGAGGGTCAGCAACACTGCCGGTCCCATCAGGCCGCGCCTGCAGCTTCGCGCGCGATCAAATCCCGGCGGTACCTCTCCAACCAGGCCCAAGCGACGCACCAGCAGCCAACCGCCAATGCCAATCAGGACCAGGGGCCAGACCCGGTGCGGACTGAATTCCCAGATGTTGAGCGTATGCAGCAGGAAGATCACGCCCAACCCGATGAGAATCAACGCTCCCAACGGCACTTTGCTGGTATCCACCCGCTCGCCCGTGCTAAATGTTGTTCCCAGTCCAAACGGGTCGGGCGCGGGCTGTCCCAGTTGCAAGGCCCGGGCAGTGCGTACGGCATCGATGATCTGATAAAAGTAAAAGCCCGCGATGGCCAGGCCGAATACCGTCCCTAGAGTCTCGCTCCCGCTGCTGGCTCCTAAAATCAGCAAGGTGAAGATCACCAGGTGCGCCAGGCCCTTGGCATATTGTCCGGTGTAGACCGCTCCTACGCCAAAGGGAAAGAAGCCCGCGAGAACGCCTGCCAAAGCCGGATTCGGACCCGCCCCTGGCGTGGCCGCGGGACTAGCTGCGACGAAACCTGCGGCCGACGGCGGCACCGTCGGCTGTATGCCTTCCAGTCGCGCCGCCAGACACCCCTCGCAGTAGATCACTCCGTGCACCGAACGCATGCAGTTCGCACATAGCGCTTTTCCGCAGGTGCGGCAGAATGCCACCTTCTCAATATCGGGATGGTTGGCACAGTTCATGAAAGCCTCCTGTAAGTGGTCACGTTCACTACAGGCGGATCATTCGGGAGGGAGGCCAGCACGGGCTGGTTCTCCCCTTGGCTGTAGTTGCGTTCCTGTTTTTGCTCAGGTTGTCCACTGGTATTGTTGTTTTTCAGTTTGTTGTTCAGCTCCTTGGGGTCCGGTTCCGCCGGCGTGGTCGCTCGTTTGAACTCCCGCACCCGCGATTCGATTTCATACACGAAGCGGATATTCTCGTAATATTTCACCACCCGGCCCGTGGCCTCATAGTAAGTGTGCTTGATGGCGCTGGGCCGCAGGTTTAGATGCCGTACATCACTCAATTTCACTCCGGCCAGGCTGAGCGAAATTGACAGTGAGAAGAACGCCATCCCGAATGACATGGCGAACCGCGGCTGACGAGCCACGGAAACGATCGGAGCGAACACCGGCCGCAGCCACGCGGTGACGGCGTCGAGCCATGAGGCCTCAACCTTGGCACCGGCCGCGGTCCGCTTGCTCTCGTATCCCGTCGTAGCCACCAGAATGTTGTGCACCAGGTTGGCGGGCGGCTCCACTTCGGTCAGCGATTTCAGCCAGCGGCGTCCCGCATCCACCTCGGCCAGCAACGGTCCGCACACCGCACACACGCGGGCGTGGGCCTGGAAGCCCTCGAGCTTTTGCCCGGTCAGCGTCTCATCCAGGGCCTCGTTGAGCAGCGCATCGAACTCCGCACACTGCATGCCGTTTTTGCTTTCGCCTGGCATCACATCACCTGCCTATATGTACGTTGTAACAGGCGTGCAAGTTCCGCCCGCCCGCGGTTTATCCTGGATTTCACTGTGCCCTCCGGAACCCTCAGTACGGTAGCAATTTCCCGGTAATCCATGTCCTGCAGGTCGCGCAGGATAACGGCCTCGCGCAGTTCCGGCGAGAGCTTTTGCAGCGCGCGATGCACCGTCTCCCGGGTCTCGCGGCTCTGCACGCTCGCGTCCGCCGGCAGCGCCTTGTCCTCGATCTTCTCGCTCAGCGGCATCGCGTCCTGGTGCTCCGACGGCGCTGCGTCCAACGACTCGGTCATGCGATCTTGCTTGCTCTTGCGGAAATGATCCACCAACAGGTTGCGGGTGATGGTCGTCACCCAGGTCATAAACGCCCCGCGCTCGACGTCGTACGAACTCAGAGTGCGAAACATCTTGATGAAGACTTCCTGGGTGAGATCCTGGGCGTCTTCGCCCGAGCCCGCGAAGCGGTAGCAGATGTTGTAAATTCGCCGGTTGTAGCGCTGCACAATCTCCTCCCAGGCCACCACGTCGCCGGCGATGCAGCGACGGACCAGCATGGCAACGACCTGGGCGTCTTCCAACCCGCACTCCCCAGAACTCCTGGTCGGTCCCTGACCTTAACACCACAATACAGATACGTTTTTGTGGTTCCAAAAGTTCTCGACTTCTATAAGGCAAGGCATTGTAGCAGGGAGGGCAAGTGCTACACGAATAAAAAGCGAAACTAAAGATTGGGACAGAACCGAGAACCGGGAACTGAAAACCAAGAACTGACTTTTAAGAAGCTAGGAGCTAACCGTCGACGGCTCTCTCGCCTCATGCTTCGCCCCGCTTTGGTTCCTCCATCCGGCAAGGCGACGCAGGGCGAGGGACAGTCCGGTGAACACAAGCAAAGAGGCGCCCGCCGAAGCCAGCGCTGCGATGGTCTGTCCCAGCAGCCCAAAAGCCTCACCGGTATGCGTGAAGCGGGCCCACGAGCGCAGTTGTCGTCCGCGGTTGTAGCTTGAGAATGGCTCCCAGCGTAGGAGTTCGCCGCTGGCGGCGTCCAGCGTAAGTTGCGAACGCAAGTCCGGGCGGCCGCCATTTTCGCGATCGATTGTGAAGGTCAGTGAGTTCTTCGGGGTCCCTGGCAGCCGTACACTGACGGTCTTCCATCCCGGCACTTGCTGCCCGGCACGAGCAAACAATCTCTCCATCCCTTCAAAGCGGGAGGCCTCCGAGGCTTGCGCCTTACCCTGGCGAGAGTTCCGTTCAGAACGGGTTTGACCTGCAACCGGGCCTTGCGGCGGCGGTGTATTCCCGGTCATGCGGTAAAGAAGATTGCTCGCCCAAGCATAAGACATGATCACGCCCGTGACCACGATCAAGAAGAGCGGCACCCCGCACCAGAGTCCCAGAGTGTTGTGCCAGTTCCAGTCTCGCGCACGACCCCACGGCCCGGCGCGCATCAGTGTGATCTTTTTCAGATTTTTCCAGGTCCATTCTTTCGGCCACCACAAGCAGGGACCGGTAATCACCAGAATAAGGAAGCTGAGGTTGCAAGCTCCGGTAATCGCGCGTCCGGAAGCTCGTTGTTCGGCGCTAACCCCCACCCAGCGATGCAAGTCCTCAACCTCAGAAAAGAATGCCCTAAGCTTCGGCGACCCCCCGCCAAGCACCAGCCCGGTATATGGATTCACGAAGACGATGCGTTCACGGCCAAAGTCGAACGCCACCGGAGCGTCAGATTCGGACCGCACGGTAATGCCGGATGGCATTCCCTGCGCCGACTGGAGCTTTGCCAGCAGTTCCTCCACCGGCAGCCGCTGCGCTCCCGGCTCAGGTTGCGATTGGAAGCTGCGATCCGCCCAGTTGATGATCTGGCGCTTATAGGCAAGCAGCATACCGGTCACCGACATGATCAGGATAACCAGCCCTGCCACACTACCGGCGGTCAGGTGTATCCAGAACAGGAATCGGCGCGGAGTCATCAAGACGTCACCAGGCTCAAACTTCCGCCCAGCGCCGCAGCAGGTTGTGGTAGACGCCCATGAGTTGCACCACCGCAGAATCGTCAGGCTTGGCAGGGTTAATTCGTTGAATGGCGGTGTCGAGATCGAACAGCAAGGTGCGTTGACCGTCGTCGCGCACCATGCTCTGGATCCAGAAGAAAGAGGAGAGCCGGGCGCCCCGAGTCACCGGGGTCACATGATGCAGGCTGGTTGCGGGATACAGGATCAGGTGTCCGGCAGGAAGTTTCACGTGGTGAACACCGTAGGTATCCTCGACGATCAGTTCGCCGCCGTCGTACTCATCCGGCTGGGAGAAGAACAAAGTGGCGGAAAGATCGGTGCGAATTCTGTGTCCGGTTCCGGTGACCTGACGGATTGCGTTGTCTACATGAGTACCAAACGATTGACCGCCCTGGTAGCGGTTGAAGAGTGGAGGAAATACGCGCGCTGGCAACGCCGCCGAAACGAACAGGGCATTCTGACCCAGCGCAGTGAGTATCGTCTCGCCCAGCTGTCGGGCGGCAGGATGGTTTTCGGGCAGCTGCATGTTGTCCTTGGCTCGCGCCGATTGGTGGCCGGCGGTGACCCGGCCATCCACCCAATCTGACTGTTCCAGCATTTGCCTGGCGTCGGCCACCTGCTCGGATGTAAGTACCTCGGGGATGGGCAGTAACAATTAGTTAGGTTCCCTTCATGCTCAGAATTTGAAATTAATACCCAACAGCGCCGAACGCGCCGCGCCAGGCACGATGTGCGCCGGGTGGATCTGGTCGTAGTAGTACTTGTCGGCTAAGTTGTAAACGTTGGCGCGCAGCTCAATATGCTCGCTCACCGGATATTTCGCCATGGCGTTGAACACCCAGTAGCCGGGCACCTGCTTCACCAGGCCGGTGACCGGATCAAGAGGCGTGGTCGAGCTGGCGGTGCGGCTGTCCACGAAATCCGCGCCACCACCCACGCTCAAACGCCAGGGCAGCTGGAAGTTGCTCCACGTACTGAATGTATTCCTGGGAACATTCGCCAATTGCGCTCCGACGGACAGCGGGAAGACCTGCGACCGGGTGACTTTTCCATCCAGGTAAGCGTAGCTGGCGAGGATTTCCCAGCGGCTGGTCACATATCCGTTGGCTTGCACCTGAAAACCGTTCACCCGCTGGCTGCCGGACAAAACCACCGTCGTCGCGTTCACGGTCTCCCGGGCATTAGTCTTGTCGGTGCGGAAGGCAGCCGCGCGCAGCGACAACTTTCTCGCATAGAAGTCCCACTTGGTGCCCACTTCGAAAGTCCGGTTTTCTTCCGGAGGCGCGTTCTGTGTGGCCACGGTCAGAGCCAGCGTCTCGGCGGAAGGGTTGAACGACGTGCCATAGGCGAAATAGATGCTCGCACCGGCTACCGGCTTGAAGACCATAGCCCCGCGCCAGCTGGGCATGACGTCTACTCGCTTGAACGGCGAAGCTGGAGTGACCGGCAATGACTGATCCACCGTAGCGTCGAAGCGGTCCACGCGGACCCCGGCGGTAATGTCCAGTTTGGGCAGTAGACTGACGGTATCGAGCACATACGCGCCGGCGCTGATGGCGGTTACGTGCGTATCCGTAATGCCAGTACTCGGTACCGTCCCGGCAAAGGGTTGGCTGGTGTCGGGATGCAAAAGACTTGTCTTTGGAACCGTGTTGAGATCGAAACGCTGGCGGAACGGCGATGAGGTCTCGCGCCCACCCTCCGCCCCTGCGACTAGCGTATGACGCAGGGAGCCGGTGCGGAACCTCATGGTTACATCCGCCTGATCTTCCAGAAATGTTTCTTTGCTATTGACGGTGATCTGGTTGCGCAGGACGCCGATCTGACTGAGAGGCGTGGCGAGTGGATCCGGATCGAGCGTGGTCGCGTCAATCTGCGCCTCGGTAATGCGAACGTCGCGATGATAACGCGCATAACGGGCCTGATTGCGCACGCTGATGGCACTGGAAATATCATGCTCGAACTTGACTGTGCCCATATCTACGTTGGTCTTCAGATAATTCCCATGCCTGAAGCCGTAGTAATTGCGGCGCTCGACCGGAGACGCACCGTTGAACAACCACGGGATGCCATAATCCGGGGTGTCGTCAGCGCCCTCACGCAGGTAACTGAGCGTGAATCTAGTCGGAGTGCTCAGTCCAAAAGCCAGGGAGGGAGCGATGCCGTAACGACGGTTCTCGGCTATGTCTCGTCCGGCGAACTTCGAATCGTGACCCATGAAGTTCAGCCGGAAAGCGGTTCCGTTCCCAAGCGAAGGGAGCTGACGATCGATGTCTGCGGTGATCCGCTTGGTCTGATCCGTGCCCAAGTCCACCGTTCCGGCAAGAACCGGGTCCAGTTGAGCGACCTTGGTTTCCTGATTCACTACACCGCCAGTGGAACCGCGGCCGAATGTCACCGACGACGTGCAGCACCGCAATTTCCTGCATGTCGAACGGATCGCGGTAGTAACTGCCAAAGTCGCGCATGCCGTCGAGGAAGATATCGTTGCGGGCGGTGAAGCCGCGAATGGTGAGGTTGTCGCCTTGCGCGCCACCTTCGCCTGCGGCCAGACTGATGCCGGCAACATTGCGCAGCGTATCGCGCAGCGTGGTCGCGCCCTGGTCCTGAATAATGTGCTGGGGAACGATGTCGATGGACTGCGGAGTCTCCACCAGCGGGTGAGTCAGTAGCGGCAACGTATCTTGCAGGCTGGGGGCGGTCACTTCGATGGCGGTTGCCATGCCCTGAATTTCCAGCGTCACTCGGTCCGGCCCCGTCAGGTGATAGCCAATGCCGGTGCCCGTCAGGAGCTTCTGTAACGCTCCCTGTGGCGTGTACAGCCCGGCCACACCCGGAGACCAGATGCCCAGCATCGAGTCGCGCGGCACGGTCACGTTGAACTGCGCCGTCTTTTCATAGGCCGCAAGCACGGAGTCCAGCGTTCCGGGTGGAATGTCGTAGCGTCGTACCGTCAAACCCTGGGTCTGGCCAGACGCGTTCGCCGAGGCTGCCTTTCTGTCCTGCTGGGCGTGGACCTTGAAGACGGCATCGCTGCCAAATGTGGTGTAGGCAGCAACGGTTCCTACCGTCATCCAGAACCTGGCCCCGCGCCGGCGGCTGCTCGCTGCCTTCTTGTTCTTCTTAACCTTGATTTTGGTCTGGCTCATCTTCATTCTCCCCAAGCATCTGGTCTGACGCTGTTGACGCCGGCCGGTTGTCTTCGCTTCCATTTTCTAGATGCAACTCAGTTGCACCTATTCGCACAAGCAGTTCTAGATGCAACACAGTTGCATCTGTCTTTGTTAATCTCAATCCTGCACTGTGCCCTTTCGACCTGTCAAGAGAGGTTTACAGATTTTGTTGCAATCGCGGTGCAACTAGATGACACAGGTGACCCACCAAAGCGCGCTAACGGCAGAATTCGTGCGGTTGGAGATGTGAAGGGAATCCACCGACTATTCGCTGGTGAAATAGTCGACGGTCACCGGATTCTCGAACAGGGAGTAGTCGCGGGTCACTACCGTAATTCCGCTTTCGGTGACGAAGTATCGCTGGCGATCAGCTTCGCTGTCATATCCGATCGTCGTGCCTTCAGGGATGTGCACATCGCGATCAATGATGGCTTTCCGGATGCGGCAATGCCGCCCCACGTTCACGTGCGAAAACAGAATGCTGCTGTCCACTTCGCTATAGGAATTCACCCGCACGTCGGGCGAGAGTACGCTGCCCTTCACCATGCTTCCGGAAACGATGCAGCCCGCGGAGACAATAGAATCCACCGCCGTGCCGGTGCGACCCGATTCCGCGAAAACAAATTTCGCCGGCGGATACTGGCGCTGGTGGGTGCGAATCGGCCAGTCCGAGTCGTACAGGTTGAACACAGGCGACACTGCCACGATGTCCATGTTGGCTTCGTAGTACGCTTCCAGAGTCCCCACGTCCCGCCAGTAAAGAGCTTCTTTCTTGTTTTCGTCCACGAAATCGTAGGTGTAAAGCCGGTAATCGTCCGCCATCCTGGGCAGGATGTTCTTGCCGAAGTCGTGGCTGGAGGCCGGGTCTTCAGCATCTTTCAGCAGTACGGGAATCAGCACATCGGTATTGAAAAGATAAATTCCCATGGAGGCGCAAACTTTTTCTGGATTCGATGGCGAGCGCAGCTTCGTGGTTTTAGGCTTCTCCTCGAAGCCCAGCACCCGGTGATCGCGGTCGACATCCACTACCCCGAACCGGGACACTTCGCCGGGATCGATCTGAATCGTCGCCAGGGTCACGTCCGCTCCCGTATCGTTATGGCGCTGCAGCATCAGGCCGTAGTTCATCTTGTAAATGTGATCGCCGGACAAGATGAGCACGTGCCTGGGTTGCTCCGAACC
>JBGQIG010000093.1:0-9580 GCA_041498365.1 Terriglobia bacterium
CTGGGCGAGGGCGAATATACAAACAAGGATTGGGGCACAGTTCGAAGTCAGGCTCCAGGGACATTTGTGCCCGGCAGGTTCGTCTGTCCTCACGGCGCCTGCTTTGATCACGAAGGCAACATCTTCGTCGTGGAATGGGTAGAAGCGGGTCGAGTGACGAAGCTCCGTAAGGTAGCCTAGGTACGCCTTCGTGCGCCTACAGGTTGGAATGTTCTCTGGATGTTCGTTGTCTTGGGTGGAGCAGGGCCTTTGGCCCTGCAATAAGCTCTCCAAATGAGAGCGGGCTTCAGCCCCTGCGGTACTTGCCTTGACTTCCATAGCGTCTTGGTCCATCGGTCAAAAACTGCCGAGCCTTGCTCGGCCGGACAGCCGGGGGCGGCTGTCCCCACGTGGTTTCGGTAGGGTCACTAAAGCAAACTCCCCTACACCACTGTCATCCTGAGAGACTTCGGTCTCGAAGGATCTAGCGCGCATCGGAATGATTGCGGGGGAAGTCGCGGACCCGTTTCGCGCCAAATTCCTTCGCTAGCCTGGATGACGCCCCATATTCGTGCGCCTATCCTAAATCCGCCGATCAGTGATAAAAGGTCTAAACACGTGTCGCTTTATCGGCTTTCTTGGGAGTCCTCATGATCGTGGTGGTCATGGGTGTAACCGGGGCGGGAAAGACGACCATCGGCAACCTGCTGGCCCAGCGGCTCGGCTGGGAGTTCGCGGACGCCGATAGCTTCCACTCACCGGCCAATGTTGAAAAGATCAGGTTGGGGATTCCGCTGGACGACGCTGACCGCGCGCCCTGGATCAAGGCTCTGCGCCAGGCCATGGAACGGTGGGTCGCGGAACGCCGGAACATGGTGCTGGCATGTTCAGCGTTGAAAGCCAGCTATCGTGATGAGCTTAAGATCGGCAGCGAGGTCAAATTTGTCTATCTGAAGGGAACCTACGATCTTATCGCCCAGCGCTTGCGGCTGCGACACGGCCATTTCGCGTCGGAGACGATATTGGCGAGCCAATTCGCTGCCCTGGAAGAACCGAATGACGCCATCACTGTGGATATCGATCACTCGGCGGAAGAGATCGTCGCAGACATCATGCGAGGGCTGGGTTTGGATCACGATGGTGTGGGGCCATGATTTTGTGACCAGATAAGCTTGTCCCAATGAAGGGATTCGTATGCCATCGTTGACTGGAATTGACCTGGGAACGAAGGTCGTTTCTAAGCTTACCCGGCGGTTGCTCCCCTTTCTGTTTCTCCTTTACATCGTCAACTACCTTGATCGAATCAACGTCGGCTTTGCCGCTCTGCAAATGAGAGGGCAGCTGGGATTCAGCGACGAAGTCTATGGTCTCGGTGCGGGAATCTTTTTCGCCGGGTATTTCTTCTTTCAGGTGCCGAGCAATTTGGCCCTGGCCCGGGTCGGCGCACGAAAATGGATTGCGGTGATCATGGTGCTCTGGGGGACCGTGTCGGCTGCCATGATATTCGTCGGCACTCCACGAAGTTTCTACCTGCTGCGTTTTCTGTTAGGCGCCGCCGAAGCGGGATTTTTCCCCGGCATGATCCTCTACTTGAGGCGATGGTTCCCCTCAGCGGCGAGGGCGCGCGCCGTGGCCTTATTCATGACGGCCGGACCGCTGGCGGGCGTGGTAGGCGGTCCGATCTCAGGCGCGCTACTCGGGGTACACTCGGCCAATCTGGCCGGATGGCAGTGGCTATTTCTGATTGAAGGCCTGCCAGCGGTGCTGCTGGGAGGAGTTGTGCTGGCGTACCTCACAGACCGCCCCGAAGTGGCGCCCTGGCTGACGACGGAAGAACGCACCTGGCTGACCGGGGAACTGGCGCGCGAGCAGCACGCCCATCCTGCGGCCTCAAGACGGGATGTATTTGCCGCATTTACCCACGGAAAAGTCTGGTTGCTGGTGCTGGTCTATTTGGGGGTTACCACTTGCACCTATGGAGTGGGCCTTTGGCTTCCCAGTCTGATTCGCAGCGTTTCAGGCGTCAGCAATTTCGTTATCGGCCTGCTCTCGGCCATCCCGTATGTTGCGACCGCGATCGCGATGGTTCTGGTGGGAATGCATTCCGACCACACGAGGGAGAGGCGCTGGCATTTGGCCGGTTCAGCCTTTGTGGGCGCGATCGGTCTGGCTTGTGCGGCTTACGCAACCTCGACTGCTGCGACTATCATCTTCTTCAGCCTGACCCTTCTGGCAGGCTTCTCCATGATGGGCCCATTTTGGGCGACCACTACTGAACTGATGAGCGAAACTTCTGCTGTGGCCGGGATTGCCCTCATCAATTCGTTTGGCAACCTGGGAGGATTTCTCGGACCCTACACCATCGGGCTGGTACGAACCTGGACGGGCGGATTTCGTGGCGGGCTGTTGGCCGTGGCCGTGCTACTGGGGATCAGCGGCGGGCTTGCGCTTCTGGTCTATGCAAAGGATACGCACAAAGTGCGTGTCCCGACAGCACCGTAAGAATGCGGGTTTACGCGGCCCAATGGGTGGGCGAGACGCCCGCAAGAAAGCCTGGCGGGACGCCCGCGCTACCGTCCACATTCGGGTACGCCCTGCGGCCCCCTCTTCGCCCTTTTGACCCGATTGTTTACAATAGGGTTCGACCTCCGGCAACCCGGGGGTACGGCCCTAAGTCTCGGGACGAAAACAATTTGGAACAGCCCAACCCCAACCCAACCTCCACTGCCCGTGTGTACTGGCGAGTGGAAGGCAGCCTCGCGGACCTAACCACGGTCCGTCCCGTGGCTTTCTTCACCTGGAATGCGCAAACCTTTTTGGAACGGTGGGTCCGCCGCGGGCTGGTGTTGATGATGGCGGTATTGCGGCCATTCCTCTATGCCGCCCACCGCGGCTTTGCAACTCGAGTGGTGCATACCGTGCTGCGTGGGGTCAGCCGCGACCGGCTGGATTTACTGGGCGAAGAGTACTTCAAGTATAAGTTGCAGCCCTACCTAAAAGTGGATGGTATGGAGGAGCTTAAAGCACGCGTCCAATCCGGGGATGAGATTGTTCTCGTCAGCCAGGGACTGGAGCAGGTCATGCGTCCGTTGGCCCAGCATCTCGGCTTGAAATGGCTGATCGCCAACCGTCTCGAATTCCGGGACGGGATCGCCACCGGAAGACTACTCGAGCCAGTCATTCGGCCACGCGGCCTGTTCGCCGGCATCAATGGTTCCCAGCCCGATGGCAGACGTGCTTCTGAGCGACTGATAAGCGATTTGGGACTGGCGAGCGTCCAGGCCTTGGAGTCTGCCGTGATTCCTGCCTCCCGTCGAATTCCAGCGATGGAACGTCCCATTATTCATTTCGATGGAGTCCGCCAGACTCGCCCACTTTCGATCCGCCGGGCGTTTGCCGGGAAGCACGTCATGCTGATTGGTGTGACCGGGTTCATCGGGAAGGTGTGGCTGGTAAATACGCTGATGGAGCTTCCAGAGATTGGGTGCATTTACCTGCTCATCCGGAGGCAGAAATCCAAGCCCGCCATGCGGCGTTTCGAAAAATTGGTGGAAGAGTCTCCGGTCTTCGATCCGCTCTACGCGCGTTACGGCGCCGGCCTTTCGCGCTTCCTGCGGGAGCGGGTGGAAGTGGTTGAGGGCGACGTTTGCCAGCCTGGTCTGGGCCTGGCGCCCGAAATCAGCGAATCCCTGAAAAGGAATCTCGATCTCATCATCAACAGTTCAGGTCTAACGGATTTCAATCCCGATCTGCGAGACGCCCTGGGTACCAATGTGGACGCGGCGGTGAATGTCACCGGATTCGTTCGCAAGTCAGATCATGCCGGGCTGCTGCATCTTTCCACCTGCTACGTAGCCGGCGCTAGAGATGGCCGGGTGGGAGAGACGTTGCGTCCCGACTACACTCCGGCAGGACTCAGCGGCTTCGATGCGGAACGCGAATGGCAATCCCTGCATGAATTTGTGGAGCAGGCTGAGCAGTTGGCAGTGAGCCCGGAGGTGACGGAACAGCTTCGGCAGCAGGCCCTGGCCAAAGAGCATGCAGCCAAAGATCTGAGCGGTGCAGCCCTGGAAAATCAGATCCGTAAGAACCGCTTTCGCTGGCTGCGTGAATATCTAACCGAGGCGGGAATGAAGCGTGCCGAGGAACTGGGCTGGCCCAACACGTATACGCTGACCAAGAGCCTGGCCGAGTCGCTGATTGCGAAATACGGCGTCGGCCTGCCCGTAGCCGTGGTGCGTCCGGCAATTGTCGAAACCTCGGTCGGAGAGCCCTTTGTCGGCTGGAACGAGGGCATCAATACCTCAGCTTCGCTCTCTTATCTTCTGGGAACTTCCTTCCGGCAACTTCCCAGCAACGAAAAGAAGCGCCTGGATATTATCCCCGTAGATTCGGTCTGCCGCGGCATGACGCTGATCGGCGCGGCCATCCTGGAAAGGCGCCACGAGCCGCTCTATCAACTGGCTACTTCGGTGACCAATCCCTGTGACATGCGACGCTCCATTGAACTGACTTCACTGGCCCACCGCAAGCACTACCGCGCACAGGAGGGCCTGGAATACTGGCTGCGACTGCGGCTGGATGCTATTCCGGTTTCCAAGGAACGCTACAACCGCATGTCGGCGCCCGCCCAGAAAGCGATTGTGAAGTCCATCCAGCGCATCATGTCCCCGCTGGCTTTGAAGAGAACGCCCCTGGCGCGAGCCGAACGCAATCTGGAAAAAGTGGAGAACCTCATCAAGCTGTTCGAGCCGTTCATTCTGCACAATGAACATGACTTCGCAGCGGACAACGTGGAAAGGCTCTCATATGCGTTGTCCGAGGACGAGAAGACCGCATTCGGATACAACACGCGATCGATTGACTGGTGGGATTACTGGATCAATATTCACATTCCGGCGTTACGCAAGTGGACCTATCCTTTGATCGAAGGCCGTCCGCTGGAGGCGCGTCCCGCTCGCAGCCTGCAACTTGCGGATGTTCCGGAAAACGGAGAAGTGGTTAAGACAGGCACCAACGGAGCAACGTGGCGATATTCCTGACTGGTTCCACCGGATACATCGGCGCGCACGTAGCCGCCAACCTGCTGGAGCAACACGGCGCTTCGCTAAACCTGCTGGTCCGTGCCCGCGACCCGCAGGACGCCGCGGTCCGCCTGTGGCACGCCCTGCAGTTGCATCTGGATTTCGCGCGATTTTACGAGCACTTCCAGACCCGCATGCGGATCTTTTGTGGCGATCTCACGGCGCCGCACTTTGGCCTGGCAGACGACGACTATGATCGCCTGATCCATACCACCGATTCGGTAATCCATTGCGCCGCGTCGCTCAATCGCAAGTCGGAGAAGACCTGCCTGAATGTGAACCTGCGGGGCACGCTCGAGGTGCTGCTGCTGGCGCAAAAGTCGAACTACTATCACGGACTGCGCCGCTTCAGCCAGGTGAGCACGGTTGCGGTGGCAGGGAAGCGCCAGGACGAAGTTGTCACCGAAGACCGGTCAATCGAATGGGAACGGTCCGACTACGATCCCTATGCCCGCACCAAGAAATTCACCGAGCACATGATCCGGCAGCTTCTCCCCGAGGTGCCGATTACTATTTTCCGGCCCAGCATCGTATTGGGCGACAGTCGTTATCCGGAGACTACCCAGTTCGACATGGTGAAGGCTTTCGTGTTTCTCGCCGGCCTGCCGGTGCTGCCGTTCCGTTCCAGAGACAAGGTTGACATCGTGAACGTCGATTTTGTGGCCGACGCGATTGCTACCCTGCATCAGAAAGAAAGTCCGCTGTACGACACTTATCACCTTTCGTCAGGTGTGGAATCGCAGACATTCCGCCAGTTGACCAGCGCACTGGCCGCCGTGCAGAAAAAGCGGGGTCCCATCTTTCTGCCATTCTTGGAGCGGCCCTTCGACGCAACCGTGAATCTTCTGTCGAACCGGCACGGATCGCTGAGTTATGGAGCATCGCTGATGAAAGTGTTCATGCCCTATCTGGTGTGGAACACGGTGTTCGACAACACTCGCGTCACCCAGGAACTCGGCCGCAAACCGGTACCGTTCTCGCAATACAGTTATCCGCTGCTCAAGTTCAGCCGCGAAACCAACTTTACGTATCCTTACCGGGACTGGCCCACCACCAAAGCCGGGGGGTCCGCCGCATGATGGATCTGGTCCTCGAAGCCTGGGTCAGCAGCAGCATTGAAGCCGCCAAGCTGGGATGGATGCTGGGCAAGGGCAAATCCTGGCAGCCCGGCGAAAAGCTGAAACTGCTATTTGCCGGATACAACGGCACGCGCAACATGGGTTCTGATGTGCGAGTTTCGGAAATGTTGCGTCAGACCCGGCACATTCTCGGCGCTGAAAATACCGCCTTTAGTGTGATGACGCAGAACTTCAAGTTCACCGAAGGTTACTTCGAGGGCACGCGGCAAGTGCATCTGCCGGATATTTTTCCTCCGTTTCTTTCCGACGAAGTGCCCCGGCACCACGGCGTGGTGGCGTGCGAGGGCTCCATGTTCAAAAGCAAGTTCGCCAATGCGCTGACCACGATGATGATCGGATCTCTGGGAATCGCCGCGGCGCAGAACAAGCTCTCCGTAGGCTATGGCGCGGAAGCTGGACACATGGATCCGCTGGTGGCAAAGATGTGCGCACGCTATTGCCAGAATTCGCTGGTGATCACGCGCAATGAAGAATCGCGGACTCTTTTACGTGAGCTTGGAGTGCCCACCGAATTAGGCACCGATACGGCCTGGACGTTTGAGCCAGCTCCGGCCGAGTATGGCCAGGGAGCCTTGCGGAAAATTGGCTGGGACGGCAGCACGCCCGTTCTGGTGGTGTGTCCCATCAATCCTTTCGAGTGGCCGGTCAAGGCGTCCGTCGCCAAGCTTGCAGCGCGCAGTCTCACCGGCGCCTACAAAGACAGCCACTACCGCTCAGTGTATTTTCATAACTCAGGTCCGGCCGCAGAGCGCGCTCTGGAGCACTACCTCAATGCGATCGCCAATGCTATCGCGGCATTCCGCCAGCAGCACAAAGTCTTCGTAGTCCTGGCCGCAACCGAGCGTCTGGACGCGCGACCTGCGGGCCGTATTTCGGAGAAGCTCGGAGGCGTACCCGTTCTGAGTTCCGCAGACTACAACATGCATGAGATGGTGAGCATCCTGCGGGCTTGTCACATGATGGTTTCGTCGCGCTATCACGGCATTGTGACCTCAATGCCAGGACTGGTGCCGTCGGCCGGTATCACCATGGACGAGCGTATCCGCAACCTCATGCGGGAGCGGGGTCATCAGGATCTGCTGATGAATGTGGACGATCCCGATCTCGAACCGAAGTTGATGGCGGCTCTGGAAAAACTGGCCACCGAAGGCGAAGCGATCTCGGTAGGCATCGGACAGACGGTAGTGAAGAATTTGAAGGTCATGGCCCGCATGGGCGTGTACTTCGAGGAAGAAGTGCAACGGCGTTATCCCGAGTTCCCAACGCGTAAAGGAGACTGGGGCTGGGAAGATTATCTGCCGCCGATCAGCAAGGGGTTGAAGGAGTTGGTAGAAGCATTCGGCTAGCACGAACCACATAGGCCCAGACGTCCTCGTCTGGGCGGGACGAGCGCAGCTCGCCAGAATTGCCGAGCTTGGCTCGGCTGGGCAGGTGAGGACACCTGCCCCTACGCAAGCGCATGAACTTTCTCGAAAACATTTTCGCCCAGCTCGAAGCGGCCGAAAATACGACGGTCCTCTGGGAACTCCACGATCAGGAAGTGAAACTAAAGCTGACCTGGGGCCTCACTGGGAGCGGACTGCTGAAACGCGTAGCCCAGGCCCGAGCCTTTCTGCGCGCGAAAAGATTGAAAAAAGGCGACCGCTGCGCTCTGCTGGCGCATAACAGCGTCGAGTGGGTGGCGTTGAATCTCGCGATCATGGCTGAAGGATTGATTGTTGTGCCCCTGTATGCCCGGCAGGCGCCGGCAGAACTGGTAGCAATGATGAAGGATTGCTCCCCCTCGCTAATCTGCTGCGGGGATGCAGCGTTGCGAGATGGCATTCTGCAAATCTGGGCGGAGGCTCCTCCTCAGTCTCTGTTTGATGAAATCTTTTCGGGTGCAGGCACGAGCGCGACTGAAGATTCCACGTTGGCCGAATCGGATCCGGTCACGATCATCTATACGTCCGGTACGTCAGGCGAGGCCAAAGGGGTAATCCTGAATGCCGGAAACGTAGGTCACATGCTGGGCTGCACTTCCGGCAGATTAGACCTACTGATGCAGAACGCATCGGGTCAAGACCGAGTGTTCCATTACCTGCCATTCTGTTTCGCAGGCTCCTGGATCATGCTGCTCACCTGCCTGCTGCGGCGCAGCCGGCTCACGCTGAACACCGATTTGGGAAAACTGGCGAATGACATGCGCCTCGCCGCACCCGATTATTTCCTCAACGTTCCGGCCCTGCTGGAGCGGATGCGCAAGGCAATTGACGAGCAACTGTGGAAGACGGGCGGCCTCGTGCTTGCGATTTACAGTCGCGCCAAAGCCACATGGATGCGCAAGCAGGAAGGGCGCACTCGTTTCTCCGACCCAATATGCCTGGCTCTGGCCAATGCGATAATTTTTCCTACTATCCGCAAGAAAATGATTGGCAGCAACTTGAAAGCTCTGATTTGCGGCTCGGCGCCGCTCAACGTCGAAACCCAACTTTATTTCAAGATGCTTGGTATTTCTGTGCTGCAGGTCTATGGGCTGACCGAGACCACCGCGATCTGCACTATGGATGATCCACGCCATGTCGAGCCCGGACGCGTCGGCCCGGCGATCAGCGGCATCGAAATGAGGCTCGGCGAGAGCGACGAGATTGTGGTGCGCGGACCGAACATTTTTCCCGGCTACTGGAACCGCCCGCAGGAGACCGCCAAGGCGTTGCGCGACGACTGGTTCCATACCGGCGACCAGGGAGAAGTCGACGCGGCAGGGAACTGGCGTATCATCGGGCGCATCAAGAACCTGATCATTCTGGGATCGGGCCACAACATTGCGCCCGAGCCGATCGAGGATGAGCTGCTGCGAAATCTGCCTGAGGCCCGGCAGGCAGTATTGGTGGGGAACGGGCGCGGATATCTTTCGGTGATTGTGACCGGAAGTGTAACCCGGGAACAGGTGCAGTCGGCAGTCGACGCCGTGAATCCGCAATTGCCGCACTATAAGCAGGTCCGGGCGTTTCATGTCCACCCCGAGCCGTTCTCGATCGAAAACGGATTGCTCACCGCCAATGGCAAGCTGAAGCGCGACTTGATCGCAGCGCGGCTGCAGGATGAAATCGAAGAAATGTATGGAGTCAAGCAGGCATCGTGACCGTGGCGCTGGCATCCCGCCCGCAACATTTGGATTGACGAAGAATGAAGACGAACCAATTCAAGGGTCAAGCGCTTTCCTGGCATCTCAAAGACGGCATCGTCGAACTGGCGCTGCATCGTGAGCCCTGCAATGAGATCGGTTCGCTCACCCTGACGGAACTGGAGAAGTTTGCGTCCGCCCTGGAGCAAATGCAAAACGAAGCCCACGCCCTGATTCTCCACAGCACCTTGAAAGCAGGATTCTGCGCTGGC
>JBGQIG010000094.1:0-9553 GCA_041498365.1 Terriglobia bacterium
GCGTAGCCGGCTACGGCACCGTTGCCCAACTGTTCGCGTGCTTTTTCCAACAACGCGTCGCGCAACATCTCGACCAGCCGATCCTGCCAGTTCTGCACCTTTTTCTGCAGAATCAGGTTCTCCTTCTGCAGATAGGCCTCGTAGTCAGCAATCACCGCAGCCAGTTCCTTGATGCCGACGCCTTCGCTGGCGACGGTCTTGACAATCGGCGGGGTCCAGTTGTCGCTGCGCACCGCCAGCGACTGCAAGGCGCGGATTTCCCGCTCCACCCGCTCGGCGCCTTCGCGATCGCTCTTGTTGATCACGAAGATGTCGGCGATCTCCATGATGCCAGCTTTAATAGTTTGCACATCGTCGCCCATGCCCGGCACCAGGATTACCACTGTGATGTCGGCCAGGCGCACAATATCTACTTCATCCTGCCCCACTCCGACGGTCTCAATCATGACCAGGTCGCGCCCGGAGGCATCGAGCACGGTCGCCACATCCGCCGTGGTACGAGCCAGCCCGCCCAGCGAGCCGCGCGTTGCCATGCTGCGAATGTAAATTCCCGGGTCGGAAAAATGCTCCTGCATGCGGATGTGGTCGCCCAGTATCGCGCCACCGGTGTACGGACTGGTGGGATCGACCGCGATGATACCCACCGTTTGTTTCTGTTTGCGATAGTAACGGGCGAGTTGATCGACAAGTGTGCTCTTACCCGCGCCCGGCGGGCCGGTGAGCCCGAGTATCCGCGCATGCCCGCTGTGTGGAAACAGGCCTTTGAGCAGTTCGGACCATCCGGGTGTGCGGTTCTCAATCGTACTGATAGCGCGGGCCAGCGCTCGTGGATCGCCGGAGCGCAGCTGCTGGATCAGAAGCTCAAAATTATTATTCAAGCTCTTCAGTGTAAAGCACGGCTCGAACAAACTGAAACCAATGTGCTCATTGGGTAGTGGGTTAGTTTGAAATCTCTGACTCCATTTCAAGGCGTCATCCTGAACGGCCCTTCAGGCCGTGAGGCGCCCCTCAAAGCGAAGTCGAAGGGATCCAGCGTAAAGCGGATATGCACTTGGCCGCCGCAATTGTGCCGATGCGCGCCAGATCCTTCGGGACTGAAGTCCCTCAGGATGACGCCGGGGTATGGTTCAACTTGAGCCACTACCGTTCATTGCGTAGTGGGTCAGTCTTGGCATTGTGCAGTTTATACGAGCGGTCATCCCAGAGCTTGCGAAGGATCTTACGTGCGGCGGATCGGCAGTCTTCCCCGGCAGATGTGACATGCCGTCATTTGGATGAGGGTAATGGCACCAGCACGAACTTCTGCAGCCGCTTGGAGGTGTCCACCTCGCCGGTGTAGAGGTTGCCCTTCGAATCCCGAGCGATTTGATGCACCCAATGGAACTGACCGGCATTGCGTCCGTTGTGGCCGGTGCTTCCCAAAGTCTTACCGTCATTGCGGGAGAGAGTCCAGAGGACGTTGTTCTCCCCGTCGGCGACTTCCATAAACGCCTCATCTTTGTCGGATGAAAAAACGAGGTCCCACACCGACCCGTTGCCCAGAGTGGACTTCTGGAGGAAGAACTCTTTTACAAAGCGCCCCTGCCTGGTGAAAACCTGGATGCGGTCATTAAGACGGTCGCAGACATAAACAAGATCGTCGTGGGAAATGTGGACGCAGTGCACCGGACTGCGGAACTGCTGTGGGGGCGGCGCTGACGGATCGTAGGGGCCAGGATCGCGATCATCCGGCGGATCACCATGGCCGCCCCACAGCCGCTTGAAGGCGCCCGTCTGGGAATCGAAGACGATGATTCGCTTGTTCAGGTAGCCATCGGCGATATACACCTCATGATTCTGGTCGTCCACGTCGATTCCGGCTGGGCGCCCCAACAGCTCATGACTCAAGCTTCCACCGGTCTTTCCGGCATGGCCGATCTGCATGAGGAAGCGCCCGTCCCTGGTGAACTTCAGCACCTGATGGTCGTTGGGGCCGCTGCCACCGATCCAGACGTTGTCCTCCTTATCGACATAGATACCGTGCTCATTGTCGGGCCACTCGAAGCCGGCACTCGGGCCTCCCCAGGTGTGGAGAAGTTTCCCTTCGGGGTCCAACTCCATGACCGGAGGAGCCGGCGAGCAGCACATCGAACGCGGAGGAGTAAGCGACGCGCCTTTTTCGTCCACCGTGAGCGAGCCGGGACGCTGCAGGACCCAGATATGGTCGTGCTGATCCACGGTGAGTCCGCCGATTTGCCCGACGATCCAGTTGTTGGGTAATTGTTTCGGCCAGAACGCGTCAACCTGATACCTGGGCGCTTGATCGCGCAGGTCTGCAGCAGCGACTGGGCTCTGGGCAGGCACCACCAGCAAGCCCAGTCCGACAAGTAACGCTGCGCGCGATGCGCCGGAGCAGAGCTTGACGGTAGCGTTTCTCGTAGACACCTCTGCAGCAAGAAAGTGGCGGGATTCTAGACCTTGGATTTGTGCGGAGTCAAGGGATCAATCTTTTAGCAGCTGCCGCGCAATCACCAGTCGTTGAATCTCGCTGGTTCCCTCGCCGATGGTGCACAGCTTCACGTCGCGATAAAACTTTTCCGCGGGATAGTCCTTGATAAAACCGTACCCGCCATGAATCTGGACCCCTTCGTTGGCGCACTTCACCGCCACTTCGCTGGCATAGAGCTTGGCCATGGACGATTCCAGAGTCGTCTTCATCCCGGCATCTTTCATGGAAGCCGCGCGGAGGGTCAGCAGCTTGGCCGCTTCGATTTCGGTGGCCATATCGGCCAGTTTCCACTGGATGGCCTGAAAGTCGCTGATTGCTTTGCCGAACTGCTTGCGTTGTTTGGAATATTTCAGTGCCGCTTCATAGGCGCCTTCCGCCATGCCCAGCGACAAAGCCGCAATGGAGATGCGGCCGCCATCCAGCACCTGCATGGCATCGATAAATCCGTCGCCTTCCCTGCCGCAAAGGTTCTCGAACGGGATGACGCAATCTTCAAAGATCAGTTCGGCAGTGTCGCTGGCTCGCAAGCCCAGCTTGTTTTCTTTTTTCCCCGGGCGGAAACCCTTGGTTCCCTTTTCCACAATGAAAGCTGACAGCCCATGGGTATGAGCCGCGCGGTCGGTCACGGCGATTACCACCAGAACGTCGGCATAGTGGCCATTGGTGCAGAACGTTTTGGTTCCGTTCAGCACCCAACTATTTCCCTTGCGGACCGCAGTCATGCGTGCGCTGCCGGCGTCCGATCCGGAAGAGGGTTCGGTCAGGCCCCATGCGCCGATGTACTCACCCGAGGCCAGCGGGGTAACGTATTTTTTCTTCTGGGCTTCGTTGCCGGCGAGGAAGATGTGGTTCGAACACAACGAAGTGTGCGCCGCCACGATAATTCCCACCGAGCCGTCCACCCGCGAGAGCTCTTCGATGGCAGTTACATATTCGACGTAGCCCATCCCGGCGCCGCCGTACTCGGACGGAAAGACGATGCCCAGCAAGCCGAGCTTACCCAGTTCCTTAACCGTCGCCAGGGGGAAGTCGCCGGCTTCATCCCACTTCATGACGTGGGGCGCGATTTCGCGTTCGGCAAACTCGCGCACACTCTTCTTCAGTTGAAGCTGTTCATCATTGAGCTGAAAATCCAAGATGCTGTCTCCGTTCCGCCTGCTGCTGCCCAGAACATTGGATTAGAACACAGCAAATTCAGCAGGAAAAGGTTACTGCCGGGAAGGTGGAGCTCAGTTTGAAATTTCTGCCTCTAATTTCAAGGCGTCATCCTGAACGGCCTTCAGGCCGTGAAGAGCCTGCCCTGAGCGAAGTCGAAGGGACCTAGCGTGAAGCGGATATGCATTTGGCCGCCGCAATTGTGCCGGTACGCGCCAGATTCTTCGGGACTGAAGTCCCTCAGGATGACGCCGTGCTGGGGGCAGTGTGTTCAACCTTAGCCACTACTGCCGGGAAGGGCCAAGCGCTAAGGGCCGATGATGGGAGCCGGCAAGATGCCGGCGTCGCGATGTTAGAATCGAAACTGGTCAGGCATCGGCCCCGCGCGACGTACTCCCGCCAACCCCGCCAGGTCCGGAAGGAAGCAACGGTAACGGGCTCTTGCGTGTGCAGTGGGTATCCGGTGCCTGACTTTCGTGTGTGGAACTAGCAAGCATGGCAGCACGCCTTGCTCTTCACCGCGTCAAACCCCTCTCCGGCAATAATCGGAACCATAATGAGGGCGGCGGCCGGATCTGCCCACCACCATCCCAACGCCGCATTGAGAACGAGACCTGCCAGCAGAATGGCGGACAGATACACACAGAAGTCGGTCTGCCTGGCGTCGGCGTTCATGGCTGCGCTGCCCAGTTCCTTTCCCACCCGCTTCTTTGCGTGCGACAGAATCGGCATTGCAACCAGCGAGACACAGGCCAGGATGATCCCTGGAATACTGTGTTCAGGACCTTTTCTGGTCAAGAGGTCAGAAACTGATTCGTAGGCAATAAATGCGGATAAAGCCAGGAAACAAATGCCTACAATCCTGAGGCTCAGTTTTTCATTTCGTTCTCGAGTCTCCTGCTTTGCATCGACGGTCATTCTCCACAGCAAGGCGGCGCCAGATGTGACCTCAATAAAGCTGTCGATTCCGAAGCCCACGAGTGAAATGCTGCCTGCCCGAGCCCCGGCTATCAACGCCACCAGACCCTCAAGGGTATTCCACGCGATGGTGAAGTACTCCAGGCGCTTTCCGCGCTCGGCTACGGCTTCGCGGTTTAGCGCGACCTCAACCATTGCAAAGGATTTTACGCCCACTTACCGGTCACTTTGTGCAATGGCGATGTCACAACAGCGGCTCGTTTCAAGCTCTTTCTTGGGACTATAATTACGGCGCGGAATGGCCCTCACTTCAGGCACCAAACTCGGCCCCTACGAAATCATCTCTCCCCTGGGCGCGGGTGGGATGGGTGAAGTCTATCGCGCAAAAGATACGCGGCTTGGACGCGATGTCGCTTTAAAGATCCTTCCCGAATCCTTTGCCCGCGACGCAGATCTTCTCCATCGCTTCGAGCAGGAGGCCCGCGCGGTCGCAGCCCTGAACCATCCCAATATCCTGGCTTTGTTTGACATTGGTCAGCATAGCGAGGGCCAGCACAACGGCTCACCGTTTCTGGTCTCCGAGCTGCTGGAGGGCGAAAGCCTGCGCGCGCTGCTGGACCGCGGCGCCCTGCCCCAGCGTAAAACCATCGAGTACGGGGTGCAGATTGCGCAGGGGCTGGCGGCGGCGCACGAAAAGGGGATCGTCCACCGTGATCTGAAACCCGAGAATATCTTCGTCACCAGAGACGGGCGAATCAAGATTCTGGATTTTGGATTAGCGAAGCTGGCCCAGAAGGCCGGCGCAGATCCGGACGAAGTCACTCTTGCGCACACGGCAGTGGGTGTCGTGATGGGCACGGCCAGCTACATGGCGCCGGAACAGGTGCGTGGCCAGACCGCCGACCCTCGCACCGACATCTTCGCGTTTGGCGCCGTGCTCTACGAAATGCTATCCGGCGGGCGCGCCTTCCGCCGCGACACACCGGCCGAAACCATGACCGCGGTCTTGAAGGATGACCCGCCGGAGTTGTCCGATCCCGGCTATCTCCTCTCTCCCGCCCTCGAGCGCATTGTGCGGCGCTGCCTCGAAAAGAATCCGGAACAACGCTTCCAGTCAGCACGAGATCTGTCCTTTGCCCTGGCCGCGCTCTCAGGAACCGACACGAGCGGCCGTGTGCGCGCCACGGCGGAGCCGCGCAGAATCCCACTCCTTCTGTGGCTATCCTTAGTCCTGGCACTGGCGGCCGTGGCTGCCGTGACCTGGTTAGTTGCGCGACGTCCAGCGGCGACTGCGCGCATGCAGTTCGCTATTCCTGTTCCCGGAGAAGTTGGCCACCTGGCGCTCTCGCGCGATGGTTCCATGCTGGTGTTTGTGTCGCCGGAAGAAAATTCCGGATTGCCCGTGCTCTACGTGCAGCGCATCGGCTCAGCCAATGTGACCCCATTGCCCGGAACCGAGGACGCGAGCTATCCATTTTGGTCCCCGGACGGAGCGAACGTCGCATTTTTCGCCCACGGCAAACTGCAGAAAGTTGCTCTCTCCGGGGGTACACCGCAGGTTCTCGCCAATGCCTTGGCGGCACGCGGCGGAAGCTGGGGGCGACAGGATGTAATTATTTATGCCCCGAACGCCGAGAGTGCGATCTGGCGTGTCAATGCCGATGGGACGGGGGCGGCGCCGATCACGCAGCAGATCAAGTCCGGAACGGACCAATCCCACCGCTGGCCGCTTTTTCTACCGGACAGCAGCCATTTCTTATTTTGGGCGGGCAACTTCGGCAACGCCAAAGATGACCGCTCTAGTGGCATCTATGCCAGCTCGCTGGACGGAAAAGATAGGAAACTGGTCACGCTCTGCCACTCCAGTTTTGGTTACGACACCGGCCACTTGTTTTACGCCAATGATGAACGGCAGTTGGTCAGCGTGGCCTTCGACACGTCCACGGCCGCGGTGTCGGGAGGCACCAGCGTGGTCGCCAACGTAGTCGGATTTCATCCATCCACATTTTGGGCGGTGCTTACGGTAGCGGACAATGGGACGTTGGTTTATAACGCCAGCGCCGGGGCGGCGCTCTCGGCGCTCACCTGGATCGACCGCGCCGGCAAGGAGTTGGGGCGGATCGGAGAGCCGGGCGTGCTGGCCAATCCCACGCTTTCACCAGATGGCAGCCGTGTCGCGTTGGACATCAGCGACCAGAAAGCCAACAACGTTGATATCTGGCTGGAAAGCACAAGCGGAGGCGGCAACTCGCGCTTCACATTCGAGCCGCCGGAAGAGGCCATGGGAGTGTGGTCGCGAGACGGAAGCATGCTGGCCTACCGCTCGAGCCTCGCGGTCGGCGCCGCCGTGTTCCTGAAGCGAACCACAGGCCTGGAGCGCGAGAAGCAGAGATACACCGTCTCCGTCTCGGACGACATTGTTCCCAACTCCTGGTCTTTGGACGGCCGGCAGGTTCTGTGTACACACCAGACTCCCACAGGCTATTACCTCGAGTTAATGCCGGTGGCCGATGGAGCGACAACCCGGTTTTTGCCCAGCAAAAGCAGCGACACCAACGGTCAGATTTCTCCCGATGGAAAATGGGCGGCCTATGCCTCCGATGAGTCGGGTAATTGGGAGATTTACGTAACCTCATTCCCCGGCGCTGCCGGAAAGTGGCAGGTGTCGCGCGGCGGCGGCACCGAACCGCGCTGGCGAGGAGACGGCAAGGAAATTTTCTATATCGGACCCAGCGGCATGTTGACGGCGGTGCCGGTCAGCAGCGAAAGTGGCTTCTCGACCGGTACGCCCGTTTCTCTATTCCAGGTTCGCGGCCGCGCCCAGATTTCATCCACCGATCTCTTTACCTACGACGTGGCCAAGGATGGAAAGCGATTCCTGGTGAACCGCTATGTGAGGCCTGAACACGTCGCGCCGCTGACCATCGTGATGCAAGCTGCAACAGGTCATCCACGTTAGGCAAGACGATTCCTATTGCAGTTTGCTGCTACCGCCCGGTGGTTCAAACCTGGCTACACCATAAAATTCAATACTGGAGTCGAGAAGTTTGCCAGGTTGGGGAAAATCGCCGGCAGGTCGGCGGTCGGCACCCCAAACCAGTTGGCCAGCGTCCCCGCATACTGATCGAGCGAGGTCGTCGGAATCCAGCGTCCTTGATCGGAGGCGTCGTCGGGACCAGCCAGGGCCAGAGTGGGAAGGGTGCCGTAGAAATCGCCGCCCTTGACCGCTCCTCCGAGGACCAGGTGATGACCGCCCCAGGCGTGATCGGTTCCGGAAGTGCTGTCGGGCTGGTAAGTGCGGCTGAAGTCTGACAAGGTGAAGGCAGTAACCTGTGGGGCTGCGGCGATTTCCACGGTGGCCTGGTAGAACGCGTTCATGGCCGCGCTGACCTGGCCTAACAAGCCGTCCTGCCCGACAAGTTGATCACTGTGAGTGTCGAAACCGCCGATTGAAACGAAGAAAATCTGCCGTTGCACTCCCAGTGCGGAACGTACCGAGATGATCTGCGCCACCTGCTTGAGCTGTCGCGCCAGACCGCTGTTGGGGAAGACCGTCGCCAGGGCCGGCCCGGCGGCCAGAGCATCGGCCAGCGATCGACTGTCCTGGAGGGCGTTGTTGGTGGTGCCGCTGGCTTGCTGGATCAATGTCACGCCGGTGTCGAAGGTCAGCAAGTTCTGAAGGGCGGACAGGCGGCTCTGGTTTTCGGCGGAACTGCTGAAGCCCGACAGCAATCGGGTGGGGTCGCCGCTGGACTCGATGGCGCGGGCCACCAATCCTTCGCAAAAGATGTTCGATCCCGCCAACGAAATAATAATGGGGAAGGTTCCGCCGTAGATGGATTGGATCTTGTCCGCGGTTCTCCCCGCCCATCCGGTCTGGCCGCTGTTATCGAGCGCGGCAGTCTGCATCTGCGCCGCCTGATCTTCGTGGGAGAAAAGATTCCGCGGGAGCTTGACCTGCCTCTGCTGATATTGAGCGCGAGTCGTGGGGCGAACCAGTGTACCCACGTTGGTAAGCACCGCCAGATGTTTCTGGTTGAACTGAGACTGCATCTCCGTGAACCGGGGATGAAATCCGAAAGACGCGCCCGCGCTGGGCGGAGCGATGGGAAGCAGGCTGGCCTGGGGGAGGGCCAGCACAGAGCGGATCTGCTGATAGGAGGCGTATCCGCTGCTGCTCAGGGGAACGATCATGTTGTTGCTGTCGTTGCCGCCGAACAGGAAGACGCAGACCAGGGCTTTGTAATCCTGGGCGGTTTGTGCCAGCGCATTCACCATGCCAAACCGGTTGAAGCTGGCAGCGGCAAATCCGGCAGCCGCGGTGCAGCAAGTCCTTTTCAGAAAGTCTCTGCGTGAAAATGCCATGGAGGTTCTCCCTTTAGTGTTCGACCTGGAACTGCGATGAGCTTCCAATCAGATAAAAGGCAGCCCGGGTGCGCCGGGTCATGTCTGGAATCGCGGAAAGCGTGGTGACCAGGGTGTTCCGTGTGTTGTCCGATACCTGGCCGTGCAGCATGACGGCTGCAACCGCATCGATCAATTGATTCGGGTTTGAGGCCAGCGGCACGTATGGGGTGAGGTTTACCGTGGTCGTGCCGTTCAGCTGCCCGTAGACCAGGGTGTTCACAAAATTGATTCGGGACACGGTGGTGCTGGTATCGAAGATCTCGAATTCGGGACCAAATAACGGGCTTCCCGTAATCGTGTGATCCGGGTGATAGAAATTGAACACCGTCGGCGAGAAGAATGGCGGCTGCTTCATGTCGTCAGCCCGATCCGCCAGGCCCTGGCCATCCGACACACCATTCATTGCGCGCAACAGGTTGGTGATGAACAGCACGGGCTCTTTAAGGTGGCCGTCACTGGATTGAACCTGAGCGGCATCGTCGCCGCGACGGGCCTCTGGATCCAGCAGGATCGCCGTGACCACTGCCTTCAGGTCTCCGCGTACGCCGCTGCCGTTGTCTCCGAATACAGCGGCTACGCGGCCGA
>JBGQIG010000095.1:0-9507 GCA_041498365.1 Terriglobia bacterium
AGGAGACCCGAACTGGCTGGCTTCATAGCGCGCAAAAAAGATGACGCGCCTTGCTTTTTCCGTATAACGTTCAAACATAAAGCCCTACCCCCTTGGCTCTCCCGGGGACCGGGATTCTGTGCTTGCCTCCGAACCCTGGAAAACCATTGGCCCCAAGATCATTATGCAATCAAGCGACCACGGAGTCTATGGCCCGTAAGCGCCGTTATGAACTTGGTCCCGTTACCAAAGACACCTGGCTGCAACTTTCCTGCGAACGTTTGCAACACATTACAAACTCTTCGCGTCATCTTCCATTTCGGCACGTGGGCCGCAAGTTTGTCAATTCCAGTCAGCCGCTGCGAAAAAATGGTACTGCGAAAAGCTAACCCGCAGTCACGCCCTCCTGGGGCTGGAAATCCCCCTCCCATATTGCTAGCGTCCTCCCATGCTGCTCAACCGGAAAGTGTTTCCGGTGCAACCTCCTCGATTCGCCCCCCCTGTAATCGCAATACCCGGTGGCAGCGGCGCGCAAAGGCAAAATTGTGGGTGGCAATCAGGGAGGTCAACTGGTAGTCGCGATGTAGGCTGGCGATCAATTCAAAAACCGAGTCCGCTGTCCGGCTGTCGAGATCTCCAGTCGGCTCGTCCGCCAGCAGAAGCTTGGGCTGGGTGATGAGCGCCCGGGCCAGAGCTACACGTTGCTGTTCACCGCCGGAAAGTTCCCCCGCGCGGTGATGCGAACGCTGCCCCAGGCCCACCTCGTGCAGCCATCGCGATGCTTCTCCCTCCGCTTTCTGCCGGGAAAGACCCCGCAGCAGAAGCGGCATGGCCACGTTTTCCAGTGCCGTAAACTCCGGCAGAAGGTAGTGGAACTGCCAGACGAAACCGAGTTCATGGTTTCGGAACCCGGCCGCGTCATCCTCTGAAAGCGAACTCAATCGCAAGTGGGCGCAGTATACGTCACCTGCAGAAGCACGATCAAGAGCGCCCAGGATGTGCAACAAGGTACTCTTGCCCGATCCCGACTCCCCCACGATGGCCAGCAGTTCTCCCTTGGCTACCTGAAATGACAAGTTTTCAAAGAGCACCAGGTCTGACTCGCCGGAGCGAAAGACCTTCTTGAGACCTTCGACTCGCAAAATCATTTCCTGTTGCATTAGATGCAAAAGAACGGCTCCTCGGCTCAGGCGGCGCAGCTTCTGGCTTGCAGCTATCAGCTCGGCAAACCCGTTTGGGACGACGAATGTTTCGGGCTTGCAACCCTCATTAGAACATGAACGCCGAGTCGGAAACCTGCTCCCCTTTCGGGGAGCGTCTATATGGAAGACTGTATGCGCAGTCTTTAGTAAATAGAATATGACCATGGTCACCGGACTTCATCGGGATGGCCTGAATATCCAACAATTCCTGGAGTGGCCCAGGGTCATTCATAGCGTAGAGCTTCGGCGGGGAGAATACGCGCTGCCGACCAGGAGGGATACAACGTGGCGACCAGCGAAATTCCGATGGCCACCAATGCAACCAGTGCGCCATCAATCAGGCGCGGCGCGAAGGGCACGTAGTCAATCGAGTAAACTTCAGGCGCCAGCGACAACACGTGATAGTGCCCGCCGGCCCAAGCCAGCGCATAGCCGAGAACCAGTCCAATGGCTGTACCGATTAAGCCAATCAGCAAGCCCTGTGTGATAAACAAGCGGCGCACCTGGGATTTGCGTGCGCCCATGGACATGAGGACGGCAATGTCGCGGGTTTTCTCCATCACCATCATGGTGAGTGAGATCAGAATATTCAGGGCGGCTACGAACACGATCAGACCAATGGTTATGAAAGTGACCAGCCTTTCCAAGCGAAGCGCACGAAACAGGGACTTATTCTGCTCCATCCAGTTAGTGGCCATGAAGCCTTTTCCAGCGGCCTGTTCAAGCTCTTGCGAAATTTGGCCGGCCCGGTAAATGTCGTCCACCTTGAACTGAAGCACGGTAACCTGATTGCCCAGGCCTTCGAGATTCTGCGTATCGGACAGGCGGGTGAATGCCCACGAACTGTCATAGTCGAAAAAACCGGAATTGAAAATCCCAACCACGCGGAAGCGGCTGTATTTCGGAACCAATCCAAAAGGAGTCAGTTCGCCCTGCGGACTGGTAACGAGCACGACCGAATTCAAGGTCGCTCCCAGTTCCTCGGCGATGTCCTTGCCGAGGACGATAGGCGGCATCTCGGCCACGCGCTCCCGAACCGAGTTCATTGAATCCGGGGATTCTTGTGGGCTTGGGGTCGGCGTGGCGGCGTTGTGGCCGGGCCGAAAATCTGGTTCCACGCGTTCATCCAGCGCATCCATAGAGCCGATCTTCACGGTGTTCAGCAGATCGCTGACCCGGCGCTCATAGGCAGGAATTATCCCCTTCAACACGGCTCCGCGGGCGCGCGGCCCACGAGAAATCAGAATCTGTTCGTAAATCGCGGGCGAGGTGGCGACTACGTGAGGCTGTTTTGACAAACGATCCATGAGCGGACGCCAGTTCTTGATGCCGTCGCTCTCAATACGCAGAAGGTTGATGTGCGAGGTCGAACCCAGCAGACGGTTCTGCAAATCCTGGCGGAACCCGTTGTTGATGGCAAGAGCTACGATCAACGATGCCACTCCGGCAGCGACTCCGGCGATCGAAATGCCGGTAATGACGCCGATCACGGCCTGGCGGCGCTTGGCACGGAGATAGCGGGTAGCGATGAAGAGTTCGAATTTCATGAAAGAAGCTGTCAGCTGTCAGCTTTCAGCCGTCAGCTCTCAGCTAGATTCGATTATAGCGATGCCGCGCGTTGGCCCGGCAAGAAGGGTGGCTCCGCCCCGGGCTTTGGGAAGGACACGACTTAAGTCGTGTCGCAAGGCGCCGAAAACAAGCCGGGCTTTACCCGCTGCGTTTTGCTGTTTCGTCCCGCAGCAGCCTGCCAGGCAGGATAGCTGGCACTCTCTGCCGGTACTCGCGGTAGGGCGCGCCGAACCGCTGCTCCAGTTCCTCGTCCTCTAAGCGGATCATGATCGCGCCGGTGACCGCGGCGAATGCTGTCAGCCCGTAGCAGACCGCCAATCCCGTGCCGATGCTCCAGGCCAGCATCTCGCACAAATGTCCCAGGTAGACCGGATGTCGAACCCAGTCGCGGATGCCTGACGTCACTAACCGTTGTTCACGATGTCCGGAGATGAGTTCAGGAAGGCCGCCAAGCTGGGTTGTGCTGAAGCCTGCTCCGGAGCGCTTGTAGATCCATAGTCCCGCGGCAAAAAGCGCTACTGCGGGCACCCAGGTCCAAGTGGTGGTGTAGAGCGCCAGGTTTCGCCAAATCGCTGTGATCGCGCCGAGCACGGCCCACATCCCGAGCCAGAGCGGTATCAGCAGACGATACGGCGATCGTCTCCGCGAGCGCCAGTATTCCGCGTGCGGATGAATTAACAGCCAGAACGCGGGGATGGTTGCGTAGATGACGCAAGCGAGCCATCCGATTGTGCGAAGCAACATCAGCACACCCTCGGCAATCAAGTCTAGCCGGAAGCGTGCTCAAGCTGTCGCGGCGGCATCCTGCCGGCTGTCGGGGCGTCGTCTCGCCATCCCTCGTGTATGGCTTCAATTTCGCGCAACGAGGCTATCTGGACCTGAACGCACGGCGGGAGGGATGACGGCGGTATAGTTTGAACGGTGCCACCCTGTGATCCCTACTTGCTCCGGATCACCGTCTTCGCCGAACTCATATTGTCGAAGCGATCGTAGACTCTGACTACGACCACGTGCTCTGCGGATACTTTTTTACTTTCCGGCGGATGCGCCGGATTCGTGGAGTTCTGTTCCATTCCTCGAGGTACTTCAACCTGGAAATCGTAACTCGCGCTTCTTGAATCCGCGAGCTGTCCGACCGGTTCAACGTATTGCCAATCGGCCGCGTCTACGGAATATTCGGCACGCTTGATATTGGAAAATCCATCCGTGGCGTGGAAAGCCACGTGAATCTGAGCGCCTTCCAGTGATGCTCTCAGGTCGTCGATTCGCGGCGGAGTGGTGTCTACCTCGAATCGTGAACTGTCCCTCCACGCCGTCAGCGCCTGGCCCGGAGAATGCGACGGCGCATCGGAAGCCATGACCTCGATGGTGTATCCGCCATCTGGCAGTAAAGATGCGTCGAACGAATAAAACTTGTCGGTCAGATCATCCTTCAGCAACAGCCAGCGGGTATCGCCGTCGCCGCGATAGTAAACCGCGTAGACCATCTGGTCGTCATTGTCGTCGTGAACCGTCCACTTCACTCCAATGGAGTCGCGGTCGCGCGTGGTTGGAGGGGGTGCGTCAAAACGGGGCTGCGGATTGCCTCCCACGGTCCCGCTTATATCCGGGGCGGCAATGGGCTTGGGCAGCGGCTGGTAACGCACGCCCACCTGCACCGTCACGTCATCGAAATCGGGAGCGACGTTCTTGGGCAGATAGTTCAGTAACACGCTGTCGACCCTGGGCAGGGCATTCCCGGCATGCAGCACGGTTTTCCATTGAATGAAGCGCCCCGCCGGGACGTTGAGTACGGGGTCTTTCAGCAGGTCCACCGGTTTCCAGGGACTCCAGTTGCGGTCGGGATTGTCCACATTCCCGCTGCGGGCGAACAGATCGACGTTGCCGGAGCCACGGAACTCGGCGCGGCCCCAGCGGGAGAAGACCTTGGCGTCAAACACATCGCTCTCGTAGCTGCCCTCGATTTCCGGGGCCCCACCCAGCATGAATAGCTTGCCGAGATTGCTGGTTGAAACATAGAGCCCGCCTCCCGGCGCCTCGGCAAAGGCGGTGACCTGGGTGGCACTGGCCTTAAGCAGATCGACGAACCGATCTTCGCCGGTGATGGCGAAAATGTGGCCGCGATTTCCCGTTCCTGCCAGCAAGCGTCCAGCCGGATCGAATGCCAGGGCGTACACCAGGTCCTCACGCGAAGTCCAGATTCGACTGGGAGACCCGTCTGGCGCAATCCGGTAAATTTCCGAACCGCCGGTGGCGCCCGCACCTGGGAGCGGGATGCTGCTCGCCAGGGCAGAAGCGCCAGGAGGAGTTACGTTCAGTATCACCATGCCAGGTTGGGCTGTACCGGGTGCCGGCGCAGGCGTGGGAACTGGGGCGGGTGGCGGGAAGATCGCCGGAATGCTGCCCGGCCGTTTCTCTCCCACGCCGGCAGCATAGATATTTCCCGCCTGGTCGATAGCCAGTGCCGTAATTTCCTTCTTGGGTGCGCTGTAAAGAACGAAGCCCTCACCGTCGGGCTTGATCTGGTATACCAGCCCGCTGCCATCAGAACCGGCGACCAGATTGCCTTTCGAATCCAGGGACAAGGCGCGGATATGGGCTTCGTCGCTCTTGAAGAAAACGGAGTGCTCTCCCTTGGGCGTAATCCGGAAAATTTCGCCGTGGTCGCCGGTGGCCACGTACAGGTTGCCGGAATTGTCGAAAACCAGGTCCCAGATGTATTTCGTGCCCGGATCGAAATAGACCGAGGAGGAAAATTCGCTGGCCGCCGATTTGGTTTTTTCCGGTTCGGCCTTTCCCTTCGCCGCCGAGGCAAGACGTTCAATGCGATAGACCTTGCCATCCGGGTTAGTGGCGGCGTAGACGATACCACTCTTGTCCACGGCCAGGGCCTGCACTTGCAACTCCTGAGGCTCGAAAATGGCGGTGGACTGGCCCTGCGGGGTGATGCGATAGACACGGGCAGGCGCGCCGGTGGCAGCGTACAGGTTTCCCGCCGGATCCGCCGCGATCGACCAGATATAGGTGGACGGAGTGGTGGAAATAGCTTTAAAAGCGGGAGCAAGTTCGAGACCGCCGGTGCTGCGAATCGCCACGCCAGCGGTCGTTCCTTTGCTTAGCTCTTCAAACTTGGATTGTTCCCAAGTGCGCGTGCCTTCGGCGAAGGCGAATTGAACGACAAGTAGTATTGAGAGAAAAAATTGCCTACGTAGATGGATTGCCAATTTGTTACCTCATCACTGATCTTGGCGGGAGAATTTAGATTATCACGGAGCGCCGCGACTAATTTGTGTGCTATGAACCGCCGGAAATATGTTGGGGTTGCTTCGCGCCCTTTGCGATTCCTTTGCGCTCTTTGCGGCTAAAAGCTCTTAACCGCAAAGAACGCAAAGTCGACGCGAAGAACGCAAAGCACGGACTGTTGTCTAGCTGATACTTGCCAGGGGAGCACGAGCGCGGAGGCTCGCGCCTACATTACTTGATCGTAATGGTCAACACCTGCGCGCCGGACACGACATAGTCGAGCGGTCCGGTGGCGGCCTCATTCACTGAAGATTCGCCCTGCACCACCATTTCCTGGGTACCACGCATGCCGTCCATTATGTTCATGATGGAGAGTGGCAATGTCGGCATGACCTTGTCGGCGACCATGGCTTCGGGATCGGCTTCGAGCAATGACACGTAAATGCGGTTATTGACGTGCTGCTTGTTGAGCAACGAGATGGTGGAAGCCAGGTCCAGTTTGCGACCGAAGAGAGGGGTGGCGTGGCGAATGCGGTCGAGAGTTTCTCCATCGCTGACCAGAACGCGCAGCGAACCTTTGGAAGTAGAGGTCGGAATGTGAATCGGGATCTGGTGCAGGATAAGCTCCCCGCGGTAGGGACGCAGAAGAGTCTCGATGGTGATCTCGTCTCCAGGGCGGGCCTCGATCAGATCGGTGCGGGCGCCCTCCAGGCGGGCCCAGCGGCGTTCGCGGACCAAATCGAAATCAAGCTTCACACCGCGAATGCCGGGCACGTTGTAAGGATTGTCGTAGATGCGACTGAAGCGTTCACCCAAAGAGAGTGCGGCCATGACCGCGGCAGGCTGTCCCCCGTCGGACGGGGCAAACATGTTCTGCACCGTAACGTCTGGATATCCGTTTACGCTGATGCGGCCATTCATGCGATAGGTCGTATCTTCCCCGTACTCATTCACCCCGTGCAGCGCGTTGAATACCGTGGCCATCATGGCCAGGGGGCTCAGGTTCGCGTTATTCAGTACCTCGTAATGAAATTGCTTGGTCCCCGACCCGCCATGGATATTCAAGGTAACCGGAATCATCTCCGGTTGCTTGCCAAACTCTCCCAGAATCCCGGTATGACGGTCCTGCACGAACGCGCCCACCGGCTCAGTGGCATTTACGATTTTGAAAGCGTTCAGCGGCGAAGGCAGCGTGGCCAAAACCTGCGCCTTGGTCATGGGCAGATCCACCATGCCAAACTGAAGCAGAGGATGACCGCAGGCCAGCAAATGCTGCCCATCCATGTAGGTCACCGTGCAGGTGGCAGCGATATCCATGTCGCCGCGCACGAGAATGGCGCTGATGGCGGAGCCCGGTTCCAGGGGCTCGGGCTGTTTGCTGTCGCTGACTGAACCGACGCCCAGTACCGGCACGATCCCGGCCTTCGCGAACTGGGGCGCGAAGCGCTGCATGGTTTCTTCCGAGAAGCCGCTGAACACCAGCGGGGTTTCAATCGGCTTCAGGTAATTGGCATAGTCGTTGGGGCGAATCGTATCGGAGCGAACCTCGCCGAGACCGGGACCCGAAGTCTTGCTGGGAGCGGTAACCGCGGCTTTGGCATCCACCGTGCCGCCTCCCGGTCTGCGATCCATAGCGTTGATCTCGAGCATCTCTGCGATGGGAGTCACGCCCGCGATTGGTTCCTTGGAGAATTCGCCGATGCGGAAGGCCAGCGCCCCAGCTAGCTTGTCGTCCAAATAGACAGGGCTGCCACTCATGCCCGCCACAACTCCGTTATATTGCGCCTTTTCACCCGACAGGCGTACTAGAATGATGTCGCCCTTGGGACCGTTCGCGTTCCTCAGGATCCCAAGAACTTCAACCCCCATGGACTCTGGTTTGGTGCCCTGGAACACGGTATAGGCCACACCGCGCATTCCGGCGTGGATCTCACTCACGGGAATCGTTTCAACGGGTTTGGAAATCTGAGCTTGAACTACCGAAGCGAGGAAGAAACCAATAACACCGGAGAAGAGCGCACGTCTCATGAATTTGCCTTGGAGCAACCACGGCTCCGCCGACCAGCTTCGCGCTTTGCATCCGATTTGCCGGGTGGGAGAGGCTAAAGTCAAGGCCGTGCAAAACATCCCAATCGCGAAGCCCTGCGTCTATACTAGCATAACGATTTATCGAGGAATTCAATGTTTTGCATTCGTCGGATGAGAGAGTTAAGAACGTTGCGCCTGCCAATTCTGACTATCCCATTGATGACATTGGTTTTGGTATTCCTGGCCATGGCGGGTCCCCAACTCATGGGCCAGGACCAGCCCGGAACAGCGACTAGTGGGCAAAAGCAAGAGCCACCGCCGGCGGCGGGCGGACCTCAGAGCGATGTTGGACCCTACGCGATTCCCAAGAAGAAAGAAGAGCCGCCGCCCCCTCCGCCACCGGAAAAACCGAAGAAAGTGGAGGGCATGCCGGACTACTCCATCAAGGTCGATGTGCCGCTGGTGAACGTGGATGTTCTGGTCACGACCAAAGATGGACAGTTCATCCCGGGATTGAAGAAGGATAATTTCCGCGTGATGGAGGATGGAGTACAGCAATCGGTCAGCAACTTCAATATTTCGGAAGCACCGATTACGGCCGTGCTGATGGTCGAGTTTGCCTCCACCAACTACTACTTCATGGTGGAAGCGCTGAATGCCAGCTACGCTTTCGCCAACTCGCTCAAGAAGAATGACTGGGTTGCGGTCATTTCCTACGACATGAAACCGCATATCCTGGCCGATTTCACCCAGGATAAACAAGCCGTCTACGGCGCGCTCAATCAGTTGCGCATGCCGGGTTTCGCCGAGACCAATCTGTTCGATGCCCTGTATGACACACTGGACCGGATCGACCAGATCGAAGGACGTAAGTACATAATCCTGGTGACCACCGGAGTGGACACCTTCAGCAAGCTGAACCTCGATCAGATCACGAAAAAAGTCAAAGCCACACCCGATGTAACCATCTTTCCCGTCAGCGTTGGTTTTGCAGTGCGGGAATACTGCGAGACTCATCGCTGCGGTTACACCCACGGCATGGGTATCCCGGTGGGCCAAATGGATTACCTCCAGGCCGACAATGAAATGAACACGTTTGCCCGCCTGACCGGAGGAAGGGCTTACTTCCCACGCTTTCAAGCGGAACTGCCGCAGATCTTCCGCGATATCACCGGCGACATTCGGAACCAGTACAACCTGGCCTACCATCCCACCAACCCCAAACTCGATGGCACCTATCGCAAGTTAAAGGTCGAAGTGATCGCTCCCGATGGAGGCCCGCTGAAGGTTAGGGACCAAAAGGGCAAAGATGTGAAGTTCCAGGTCATCGCGCGAGAGGGTTACACGGCGAAGCATACGGTAGAGTAGCTGCTATAACTTGCCACTAGTGGAGGTGGGCAACCCGGTCGAGCAGGAAGAGCAATCCCACTCCTAGAAAAACCACTAGTGCCATTTTCACCCCGGGCTCGCGGTTGACTTCCGGCAT
>JBGQIG010000096.1:0-9348 GCA_041498365.1 Terriglobia bacterium
CTAGCCGGATTCGAGTGACCGAATACCTGGACCTTGAACTCGAAAGCGAGCAGTGGATTTGCAATCGCTGCAATCACACCCTGGGGCCGGCTCGCGAAAATTACAAGCGGGGCTGCCTGGTCTACGACCGCGATCCGCGCGAGGTGCATTTGCCAATTGTGGATGGTCAATTCAGCTTCGCACCTGATCCGCTGTGGGTGCGGATTGTGGAGTTCTACTGTCCGGGCTGTGGCACGCAAATTGAAACCGAATATCTTCCGCCCGGCCATCCCATTACCTGGGACATCGAGATTGATGTCGATGCGCTGAAGACAAGACTAAGCAGCGGAGAGCTGGTCATCAAAAACCAACGGCTCGAGGTTGTGGAATGAACTCGATCGATATCGACGTGGGTGGAACTTTCACTGACCTGGTTTTGAATTACGAAAACCAGACCATCATCCGGAAGGTCCCCACCACGCCATACGATTTGTCGGTCTGTTTCTCCAACGTCATCGAGGAAGGCGCGCAGGCGATGGGCATGCGGATGGAAAAGCTGTTGCCAGAGATCGACATGATTCGTTACTCGACCACCATCGCACTGAACCGTCTGCTGGAGCGCAAGGGTCCCAGGCTCGGCTTGATCACCACCGAGGGTCACGAAGACACGACGTTAATCGGCCGGGGTGCGCAATGGATCGATGGTACCCGGGTCCAGGAGCGCCGCAACTTGAGCATCCAGCGGAAGCCTGATCCGCTGATTCCCCGTGAAATGATCGTCGGCGTGAAAGAGCGTATCGACTCCGCTGGCGATATCATGCGTCCCCTGGATGAAAACGACGTGCGCGAGAAGGTCCGCTATCTGGTCGGCAAGGGCGCGCGCGCCTTTGTCGTAGCCCTGCTGTGGGGATTTCTCAATCCCGTCCACGAGAAAAAGGTTAAAGAGATCATTCGCAGTGAATATCAGGAATTTCATATCGGATACATGCCGGTCGTACTCGCGGGACAGGTATCGGGCAAACTGGGCGAGTACGAAAGAACCATGGCGGCGATCCTGGACGCTTACCTGCAGCGCTCGATGCAGATCGAGCTCTCCACTTGCTGGGACAAACTGCGGGAACGCGGCTACAAGCGCTCACTATCGATGATCCAGAGTTCCGGCGGAATCGCCGAAGTCTTCAAGACCGCCGCCAGCCGCACTTTCAACAGCGGACCCGTTTCCGGCCTGATGGGCGCCCACCATGTAGCCAAAGCCTTGGGATTTCACAACGTGGTCATGGCTGACATGGGCGGCACCAGCTTCGATGTGGGCCTGGTGGTGAAAGACAGCGTGCGCAGTTACGATTTCCGTCCCGTCATTGACCGCTGGATGGTCGGCATCACCATGATCAAGACCCTATCCATCGGCGCGGGAGGGGGATCCATTGCCTGGCTCAACAAACTCCTGAGCAACCGGCTGCAGGTTGGCCCCAAGAGCGCCGGTTCGATGCCCGGACCGGCATGCTTTAACCGCGGAGGCACCGAACCCACGGTTACCGACGCCGATGTGGTGCTCGGCTACATCAATCCGGAATATTATTTCGGCGGAAAGCTCGTCCTGAACAAGGACAAGGCCATTCAATCCATCCGCGACAAAGTCGCCAAGCCACTCGGCATGGGCGTGGAGGAAGCGGCCGCGACCATTCGCAAGATCGTGGATGGCAACATGTCTTCCGCAATCATGAAAGAAGTCCACCTGCGTGGCTACAGCCCGGAAGAGTTCATCTTGTTCGCAGCCGGAGGCGCAGGCGCCACTCACGTCGAGGGTTTCCGCGCGGATATTCCGAAAGCTGTGATCTTCCCATTCTCGCCGGTGTTCTGCGCCTACGGATCGTCCACTATGGATATCATGCACGTCTACGAGCACTCCCGGAAGCTCACTCTGATGGAGCCGGTCAGCCACAAGCTCACGCAGGAATTTGGCACCTTTAACCGTACCGTCGAATCTCTGATCGAGAACGCGAAGAAAGACCTCGCTGGAGAAGGACTCGATCCCGCCGAAGCGACTTTTATCCTGGAGCTCGACATGCTGTATGGCGGCCAGTTTCACGTGAAGCGGACGCTGTCGCCGCTATTGTTCATGCGCAGCGAAAATGACGTCAACACGATCTGCGATGCCTTTGAGAAGGAATTCAGCGAAGCCTTCAGTCCGTTCGTGGTAAACCCTGATGGCGGCGTCTTTGTCGACAGCTTCGTCCTGAAGGCAGTTGTACCCACGAAGAAAGTAAGTCTTCCCAAGATGCCCCTGGAGGGCGCGGATCCCAAAGCAGCGCACAAAGGCCGCCGCCCGGTGTATTGGCCAGACAAAAAAGACTACAGCCCGACAAATATCTATTCCTCCGAGAAACTGCGCCCGGGCAACGTGATTGGTGGTCGCGCGGTAGTCGAAGGACAGTACACGACGCTGGTGGTGCCGTCCTCCATGACATTCTCCATTGACCAGCATGGCTTAGGCATTCTGGAGTAGGAGCGACTGGGAACATGCCCATACCCACATTGGCGGAAAAGTTGCACTGGCTGAAGCCCGCTCCCAGCACTGATTTCGAACGGGAGTGCGCCAAGACGCTTCGGACGGGAGACTACGAAGTCGGCGTCCAGATCACCAATGACATTCTGGATGAGGCCATGGAGATTTTCATCCGCTCCTCGCGCAGTTATTTCGGCGTGTCTGGCGACTCCATGGTGGCGATTTTTACGGCCGAAGGCGATCTTATCAATGGCTCCTGTGGAACTTATCTGCACGCGATTATTCAGCCCATCATTATCAAGTTCATCCTGAAGTATTATCAGGAGAACCCCGGCATTCACGACGGTGACATCTTCTATACGAACGATGCGCTCTATGGCGGCATCCACAATCCCGACCAGGTGGCCATCATGCCCGTCTTCCATGCGGGACGACTCATCGCATGGGCCACAGCGGCGCTGCACACCACGGAAACCGGGGCGATCGAACCCGGTGGCATGCCGGTCAGCGCGAAGTCTCGCTTCGAAGAAGGATTAAACCTTCCGCCCATCAAGATCGGAGAACATTTCAAGCTGCGCAATGACTTTTTGGAGTTTTATTCGGCCTACGGAATGCGGGCGCCGGCCATGTTCATTTCCGATTTGCGCGCCCGCTGCACCACTGCCGACCGGGTACGGGTGCGCCTGCTGGAGCAAATTGAGAAGCGAGGTGTGGAGTTCCTGGTCGGGCTGATGCGAAAGATGCTGGATGTTGCGGAAGCCGGCGCTTTCCAAAAGATCAAGGCTCTGCCCGATGGAAAGTTTCGCAGTGTGGTGTTCAACGACGCCATCGGCTGGACGCCGGCGCTGGTGCGCGCCTGTTTCCTGACTTTGACTAAACAGGGAGACCGCCTCAGCTTCGATTTCGCCGGTACTTCCCCCGAGAATCCTTCGTCTTACAACGTCCATACCCAGGCGGTGGTGGGGCACATCGCCAATTTCATGTACGAGTATTTCTTCCACGATCTGCCCATCTGCAGCTCCACCTTCGCCCCCATTGATTTCGTGTTTCCGGAGGGGATCATCCTGAACCCCGACAAGCTGGCCGCAACCAGCTGCTGCGTGTACATCGGAATGCAGACTCGCTGTGCCACCCACAATTGTTTCGCGAAGATGATGTTTTCTACTGCGAGCGGGTGGTCGCAGGTGGCGTCCGCGCCGGGAAGTCAGCACACAGCACAAATCTGTAGCGGCCATTCGCAATGGAATCTCGCGGTTTCTGATGTGCTTTCCTTCTCCCTGAATACCCAGGGCCAGGGTGGGCGCGCCTCGAACGATGGCATGGATGCCTACGGCTTCGCCTGGTGCGCCTTCGGGCGTGCTCCCGATTGCGAACAGGTGGAGGGCGAACTGCCCTTGACGATCACGCTCTCTCAGCACTGGAGAGATTCCTCGGGACCAGGCAGGAACCGCGGCGGCTCCGGCGCGGTGCAACAGTGGATGATCCACAAAGTTCCAGAGATGCTGTCTCTCTGCATGGGCAATGGCAGCAAGGTTCCGCTCGGCCAGCCGCTTTTTGGCGGCTATGCCTCGGCGCCGATCCCCGGCATCAGCGTGCGCAAGGCCGACCTGCGGGAAAGAATGCGGCAGGGAGATGCCAGCGTAGTGCTGGATCACCGCACCATGTTAGAGAACCAGGACATCCATGGCGACTGGAAATTCGAGTTGATCGCGCGCATACCCGAAATGTATCAGGAGGGCGACCTGCTGTTCGGCTTCAGCGGCGGCGGCCCCGGTTATGGCGATCCACTGGAACGGCCCGCGGAAATGATTATTGAGGATCTTAAGAAGAACATCATCTCCGACTGGACTGCTGAGAATGTTTATCGGGTCGCCGTAGATCCTGAACGGCGCAAGATCGACGCTGCCCGCACCGAAGACCTCAGAGCAACCGAACGCAAGGCGCGACTCGCTCGCGGCAAGGGTTACGAAGAATTCGTCGCCGAGTGGAGCAAGAAATCTCCACCCCAGGAAATCTTGCAGTGGTATGGATCGTGGTCGGATGCGAAGCCGACCGGACCGATTTTCAGGCCATAAAGAGCCTAGAGAATGGCTGATGAAATAACGCCTCGCCGTATCCTCAAAGCTGCGCTCAAGGGAGAGCTGCCACCGCGCCCGTTGCTCATGCCCATCCTTTTTTCGCTGGGATCAAGGCTGGAAAATGTCGCCATGCGGGATTACCTGTCGAATCCGACCAAGATTGCGAACGCTCTGCGGCAGATTCGGAACGTTCTAAAAGTGGACGGGCTGGCCTGTTATTTCGATCCCTTCCTGGAAGCTGAAGCTTTGGGCTGCAAGCTGAATTGGACGCCAGATGGGCCTTCCGGGCTGGTGTGCCCACAATTTTCAGATGTGGAAGAGCTGCGTCAGAAACTGCATTCGCCAGACAACCTGGCAAAGATGGGGCGAATTCCGGTCGCTTCCCAGGTGCTGCAGCGCCTCAAGGTGATGCTCAAGGACGAGCCTGCGCTGATGGTGGCCGTAAGCGGACCGCTGACTCTCGCGGCACAACTAGCGGCCGGAAGCGGCGGCGACAATGATCTATCGGTTCCAGATCTGGTGGAGTTTGCCGCCGAAGTGACCGCCCGCGTGTCTCAGACCTTTATCGAAGCGGGAGCCGATGTTGTCTTACTGGTGGAGAGTGCCCCGCGGGATTTGTCTCCCGAGATGTGGGACTCATGGGCCTCATTGCTCGATCCCATTGTCAATGTGATCAGATTCTACGAAGCTTTGCCGGTGCTGTTGTTAAGCAACTCTACTCGGGCGCAGGATTTTCCCACCGCCAGGTTTGGTCGTGACGGGAATTGCGTTTTGTGTACTGTGGGGTCGGACGCCGAACTCGTAAGCGATGACACGCAAGAGTCAGCGAGCTTGGGCATCGCGCTGCCGACTCGCGTCTTCTCTGGCGAGCAAAGTGATTTCGAGGCTCTGCTTCATACCACTGGTCGATTCATGACGGGGCACCATCCCATCTTCCTGACTTCTCCGGAAGATATCCCGGCCAGCGCAGACCTAAGGCATCTTGTCCGTATTCTGGATACGATTCGGGGTCTCTTTTCACAGGTCGTCTGAGGCGAGGTGAGAAGCCTAAGTAGTTGGCAGAAAAGCACATGAGAATAGTTAGCGAACTAGCCCGGCTGCAAACTTCTTGCAGTTTTTAGCTTGTTCCGCTTAACATATTCCGCTTAAGATTGAGAACGAACGTTCGATAGGTTATGAGCACAACCGCTCCAGTTTCGACGGTCTCTTCCCAGCCTTCCGAGACGCGCTTCGAGCGTCGCCTGGCTAAGATTCTCGAACATGCGACCGTTATCTTCTGCGAAAAAGGTTATGAAGGCGCCTCCATGCGTGATCTGTCACGTTCCAGCGGAATGTCGCTGGCGGGACTTTATTACTATTTTGAGTCCAAAGAAAAGCTGCTGTACCTCATTCAGAAGCACTACTTTACTACCGTGATGAAGCTTTTGCGCCAGCAATTGGAAGGCGTCGCAGGAGCCGAGGAGCGCGTGCGCACTTTTGTCGTCAATCACCTGGAATACTTTCTCTCCAGTCCGGCAGCAATGAAGGTGCTTTCCCACGAGGACGATGTTCTGGAGAACGAACTGGGCGCAGAAATAAAAGCTATCAAACGCGAGTACTACCATAGCTGCACCGACCTGGTGGACGCGCTCAAGAAAGAAAAATCGCTGGAGTTCAACACCCGGATTGTGGTCCTGAGCCTGTTCGGGATGATGAACTGGCTCCATACCTGGTACAACCCACGCGTGGATGGCAATCCTCGCGCGTTGGCGCGGCACATCGGCGACGTTTTCCTGCGAGGAATCTACTCCTCGACCACAAAGCTCTGAGTCATGTAGAAGTGCTGGGGAACCAAGAACTGACAAATCACTTGATCACCGACTGTCACATCCACATCCAGCCGCTGGAGATGTTCAAGCCGGATGCGTTGGCGCTGCTAAAGAAGAAGCGTGCCAATTTCGATCAGATTACCGAGTTCTGCCATTCGCCCAAGGCTTTTCTCAAGTATCTGGACGCTGCCGGTGTAGGGCGGGCGGTGCTGATCAACTACGTCGCGCCGGAAGTAATCGGCTTCCGTCCCGAAGTCAATCAGTGGGTGGCCGACTATGCCAAGGGGGATCCCAAGCGTCTCATCCCATGCGGCGGGCTTCATCCCCGGAATTCGCCGAACATCATGGCGGACGTAGAGCAGATTCTTCGGCTGAAGATCCGCATGATCAAGATCCATCCGCCCCACCAATTGCTGTTTCCCAACGACTACCTGCACGGCGTTAAGGAACTGGAGATCATCTATCGGGCAGCGGAGGCGAACGGCGTCCCGGTGATGTTCCACACGGGCACGTCAATTTTTCATGGGGCCCGTAATAAGTATGGGGATCCGATCTACATTGATGATGTTGCGGTGGATTTCCCGAAACTGAAAATACTTCTGGCGCACGGGGGACGGCCGCTTTGGATGCACACGGCTTTCTTCCTATTGCGGAGGCACCCCAACGTATTTCTGGACATCAGCGGTATACCACCCAAGACATTGCTCAAATACTTTCCGCGGCTGGAGGAAATCGCCCACAAGACACTCTTCGGCACCGACTGGCCCGGCCCAGGCGTTCCCGACATCAAGAAGAATCTCGACGATTTTATGGCGCTCTCCCTGAGCGAGGAAACGCGCCAACAGATTTTGTGCCGCACCGCTTTGGGCATCTGGCCTGAGTAGATCGGTCAACGCGCGGTCAAAAAGTCAAACCTTTAACCGCAAAGAGCGCAAAGCGCGCGAAGAACTACCCCCGCTACGTACTCTCGATCAGCAGGGCAATTCCCTGTCCGCCACCGATACAGGCAGACGCCATTCCGTAGCGTCCGCCCGACCGTTTTAGTTCGCGTGACAGCGTGATGGCCAGGCGCACTCCGGTCGCCCCCAGCGGATGGCCGATCGCGATGGCGCCGCCATTCACGTTCAGCTTGGCATGGTCGAGGCCAAGCTCCCGCTCGCACACCAGAACCTGGGCCCCAAACGCTTCGTTGATTTCGAAACGGTCGATCTGCTCCAAGACCAAACCGCTGAACTCGAGAAGCGCCCGAATCGCCACCACCGGGCCAATGCCCATAATTTCTGGGGGTACACCGACTGCCGCACCGGCAACCACCCGGCCTAGAGGCTGTTTGTTGTGGCCCCGCAAAAACCCGCCGGACGCCACCAGCGTCGCTGCGGCCCCATCCACCACGGCGGAGCTGTTGCCGCCCGTCTGCACGCCTCCGAACGCAGGACGGATCTTGGCCAGAACCTCAATGGGCGAAGGCCGGATGTGACTATCCGCGCTAAAGGATTCCACCGGCCGCGGCAGACGAATGCCGCGCGGATTGTAGCCGGCGCACTCAAACGTCTCATTCACGACCGGCACGATTTCTCCGCTGAGAAAACAGCTCTTCTGTGCCGCTACGGCGCGTGCAAAACTATCGGCGGCGAATGCGTCAACTTCCTCGCGCGAGATCTTGTGCCTCTTGGCCAGGGTCTCCGCGGTTCCGCCCATAGTCGCATCGCAACTGGGATCGAGCAGGGCTTCCCAGAGAAAATCTTTGAACTCCACTTGCCCCATGCGAAAACCGCCGCGATGAGTGTAAGCTGCGATGGGGTTCCGGCTCATGGATTCCGTGCCCACGCCCAGCGCCAGGTCCGCTTTGCCCAGCTTGATCAAGTCGGAGGCTTGCAGAATCACTTCCATGCCGGTGCCGCAAACACGCTGCACCAGATGCGACGGCACTGCAATGGGCACGCCGGAATACATTCCGATATGACGAGGCAGCACGTAGGCATCGAAACTGGCTTGAGCCATATTGCCTGCGATGACCGTATCTACTTCCGCCGGAGAAACACCCGAGCGCCGGAAAACCTCACGTGCGACCTTGATCCCAAGATCAATCGGCGACACCAATCCGAGGACGGTGTTGTAGTCGGCAAATGGAGTGCGTACTCCATCCACGAGCCAGACGTCGTCATATTGTGAGAACAAACCCTTAGGCCGATTGCTCATGCATTTCCTTTCGCAATTCGAGCTTCGGACGCGTCTCCCCGTTGTCCGGCATACGCTTGCTTGTGGCAGTCATCTTGTATCCTTTGGCTTCCTTGTTCATGGCGCCATAGCGGGCCCGGTGCTTGATTCCCCACGCCGACATCAGCTTGAGAATGGGCTTCAGGCTTTGTCCATGCCGGGTCAGCGAATATTCCACCTTGGGAGGGACCTCGGCGTAGATTTTCCGGTGAACAATCTCGTCCCGCTCCAGGTCCCGTAAGTGCTGGGTCAGCATTTTCTTGGTCATCCCCGGAATCAGTCTTTGCAGCTCGCCGAATCTCAGCGTTCCTCCCTCGAGGAAAAACAAAATCGATGGTTTCCACTTTCCTCCGATGATGTCAGCAGTCAATTTTACCGGGCAATTGAGTTGATCCATACGCAGTCTCCTCCTGATACCGGGTTACCGAAAGGTGCCTACTAGCAATAAAGATACTATAGCCTAAAATCGGCTCTCAGGCTGCAGGTCGCAGGAGGCGAAATCCCGGAGCTCAGCGTCTCCAGCGTCGAAAGCCCTCATACCAAAGGAAAGAAAATGCCCAAGAAACGACCGGTGATTCTGTACGGGGCCAATGGTTTTTCGGGACGTCTGGTGGCGGAATTCCTTCGCGAATACAACCTCCCTTTCATTGCCGCTGGCCGGGACCGGACGAAGATTCAGAGAGTGCTGGAGCACGTACCCGGCATCGAGACGGCGAACTATGAGATCGCGGAAACCGGCGGCTCTGTGGATGAACTGGTC
>JBGQIG010000097.1:0-9270 GCA_041498365.1 Terriglobia bacterium
CCGCCGGCGCCCACGCGACCACGGCAACTGTAAGTAACCTTGGTTTCCTGGGGCCGCCGTTGATGCTCGCCTTCTTCGGCGAACGTGGAGCAGGCCCGCTCGCGATGGCGATCCTAGCGGAGGTCATGGTTCTTCTCTCGGTTGGCAGCGTGCTGATGGGCGCGAACGGCGGGCCGAAAAGTGGCATAGGTTCTTTGATCCTGCGCGGCACCATGTTCAACCCTATCGTCGTGGCAATCGTCTTGGGGGCAGCTCTTGCGGGCACTGGTCTCGCACTGCCCGAGGCAATTACGCGCTTCCTCGGCTTTCTCGGCGGTGCGGCCGGCCCGACGGCACTCTTCGCGCTCGGCGGGGCCCTCGCTTTGCAGCGTCTCGACCGCCGAACCGCCGTTGCCGCGTGCTTGATTGCCGTCGCAAAACTCGCTGTTTACCCAATGCTCGTATGGCTCATTCTCGGACGGATGATGCAGCTCGATGCGTTCTGGGTGAATGTTGGCGTTCTGATCGCGTGCCTGCCGTCGGCCGGGAATATCTATGTTCTCGCCCAGCGGTATGATGCCGACCCCCAGCAGGTCTCCGCCGCGATTCTTCTGTCCACGATTGTCAGCGTGGTGAGCTTTCCGTGCGTGGCTTGGCTCGCACTCGACTAAAGCGCGTCGCTATCCATACCAACGTCAATGACGGCTTCAACGAATTTGATCGCCCAGTTATTCTTCGAAACCTAGACCTTTCTGGGCCGGACCACACCGACCGGTAGGCGCTCAATTCTCTGCATTTCGAAATCACGGAACTCGCCGGGGTCGCTTAAATACTCGAGTACCATGTCCAGGGCGTCGTGACCCCGGAAATTTTCATTGCCAACGACGAAGGTCTGCACGCCGAACACACCACAGCCAATGGCCCATTCGGTGTTTTCGCGCAATGGCCAACGTCGCCGCCACCAACCCAGCTTTTTGTAGTCAAGCGGACGACACTGATGCCTCTGTGTCTAAAAGAACGCGCGCGAGTTGCGGGCGGTGGCTCCATCCGCCACACAATCACAGCCTGCCGCTGAGAAAACAGGCTTGACCCCGAGTGAGGTACCTTGGTACATTGGTACGCATATGGACAAAGATCCACGAATTATTGAGCGAGTGCAAACCGGCGTGCGAATGGAGAAACGCCTTCTCAAGGTACTGAAGGCACTGGCGGAATTCCACGACCTGACCCTCGGAGATTTGCTGGAAGGAATCGTGCTGCACGCTTTTGACGGCAAATCTGCTTTTCAGGCGGAGTCGCTTGCCCGCATTCGCGAGCTCAAGAAATTTTATGGGTTGGATTTAGACTCCGGTGCGAGTCATAGACTCACCGAAGCCGACAAGACGCAAGTTGTTCGAAAGGGGAAACGAAGGTGAACATTCGCCAACAGCAGGTTGCGGCCTGGGTACTACGTTGGACTGTGGGACTTGTGGTTCTGTGGGAATCGTATCAATTCGGTTTCTCGGAGGCTGCAACACGCCATCCTCAGCGGATGGGCCTGCCACAATGGATCGCCCCTGCGCTGGGTGGCACAGAAATTGTGGCGGCGATCCTTTTCCTGGTTCCAAAGCTGGGCCGGATCGGAGGGTATTCTCTGCTCGTGATCTTTGCCGTTGCGGCGACGCTCCACGTCGTCCACGGACAATTCGCAATCGGGCCGCTGCTTGTTTATGGCGCAGCAGTTTTCACGTGCGTATCGGCAAACGACCGAATCGTACCCGGGAGTGCTTCATGACCGACCATCAGCTTGTCGCCGCCTTTGAGGGCTGTACCATTCGCAACGAAGAATTTCATCACGAAGATCACGTCCGGATGGGCTTTCTCTACATGAGCCGGTTCCCGGGGCTGGAAGGACTGCGCCGGTTCTCAGAAGGGTTGGAAAGGCTCGCCGCAGCCAGTGGCAAGCCCACCCTCTATCACGAAACGATCACCTGGGCGTTCCTGCTGTTGATCCGGGAACGTTTAGCGCGAGCACTTCAGCGCAGCGGGAGACTGCCAAGCTGGGATGAATTTGCCGCCGATAGCAAGGACCTGTTGAGAGGGAAAGACCACGTCCTGAAGGCATATTACAGGGATGAGACGCTTAAATCCGAGTTGGCTAGAAAGACATTTCTCTTGCCGGACCGGAGTTTCGCGCCTTCGCAGGGATGTGGGTTGCGAATATGAGTGGGACGATTCTGGTGGGAACTGGCCGAGAGATCCGCCGCGTGCCGGACGACGCTTTTGTGCAAAGCATCAAGGGTCTCCCGGCAAGAATGGTATCCCGGCTCGCATTTATGACGAGCGATCACCACATGGTCCGTGACTTCGTCGTTCGCGAGATGCCGCGGCAACGGAGCCCGATCTCGCCACTCGGCATCGCAAATGTAACTGGATTAAATTTACGGAAGGTTTCTGTCATTCTGTCGGACCTGGAACGAAATTTATTCTTTCTCGTGCGTGACTCGGATGGGAACGTCAGTTGGGCCTTCCCTATGACGACTTCTGTTACACCCCACAAACTCACGTTTTCGACAGGCGAAAACATTTTTGGTGCTTGAGCAGAGGATGCGTTCGCTACGTCCTTCGTGCAAGGGCGCTTAAGAGGAGAGAAACTGCAGGTTCGCATCGATTCACAATGCCATCACTGCTCAAGGCCGCTATCCATTGAAGTCGACGACGAGCTGCGTTGGCGTGTTCAATCACCGGGCGCCCGGCCGTTGCTGTTCGAGCCGGATATTCAGTGGAACACTTTCCATGGCCAAAACATTATTCACTACTATTGAAACCAGACTGTATTCTTCTGGTCAGAAGAACATGCTCGCGATTATCGGCACACACGACAACAACCGGACGGAGTTTATCTCTTAATGAAACAAGTAGCCTTTTCGGAGCGCAGTGCGCAATCGGGATTGTTTGCGTTCACCCCGGATGGGCGAGTGCGACGGTAGGGCGGGGCCTCGGTTCGCAGTTGAGGAATCGTGCCGAGTGGAAACGCAGCAGTCACTAGGCCCCGTCACCTCGCAGAAGACCGTCTGGAAAAGACGGGACGCACTGGCCCCTCCTCCACTCCGGCCTAAGCGCGCCGCCTGTGGCGTCGCAGGCCTTCGTTCCGGTAGTGGCCAGCGAGATTCAAACCATGCTCTAATGACCCCACAGTCGGCGAGCGAATCAGCTCCAAACCTATTCCACTTAACATATAAAATGTCTCCTTTTTCTGCCCCATTTTTCTGGGGCACCCAAAAGCGAGGGCTGATGCTTCCAAAGTGAGCGGCTGCTTTATGGGAGGGACCCCAATGGTGTAAGGGCGGAACCGGGAAAGCAGAAGCCGCGAAGCTGCAGGACGCAGGAATTAGCCTGAAGCAGTGCCCAGAAAAATGAGCGGCAGAAAAAGGCTGGCCTACTGAACTGGGAAGATCGGTGCGGTATCGGCCGAGCTATGTGAGCAGCTAAAGCGAAACACAAAAAGATCAGCTCTCGTGCACCATCGCTCCGGGTTCGACGATGGGGCTCGATTCGAGTGCTCCGACGGTGAGCGGCGGACGGCTGTGGCAAGTGCGCTCGGTCAGCGCGGTTCGAAGTGCGTGACCGCAGCCCCATGGAAGTCGCCGATGATGGCTTGGAGCACTGTTTGCGACGATTACTTCCGGGTGGCCGACCACCCGCGAATTGAATGGCAGGAACCCTGCCAAGCGCAGGAACAGACAACACAAGGCGGATTGCGGTCCACCGTGAGTCTCTCTAAATGCAAGTATTTCGTTGAGGGAGAGTGTCCTATCAGCGGCTCTAAGATACGCGGCAAGAACGTTTGCAAGGTTTTCTGCCCATCTGAGACTACCTGTATTAGGGACGGCTGAGGGCACGAAGCGCAAATTCGATCATCGGATTACCGCTCTCGCAGCTTCGATTTCCTTGATTGCCGGACCATCCTTGATTCAGGAGATAAAGAATGGCATTCGCAAATCGACTGAAAGCCTCTGAAGATGCGCCCCTACTATCGACTGAACCAATCCAGCCGAGTTCCCGTCCCACTTCCGGGTTGAAATCAACCTTTGCCGGACCCAATGGCCTGCGGGCAGGTTGGCGGTTACTCATCTTCCTCGCCCTGCTTGGCGTACCGGCTGCCGTTTTGGTTGCCGTCGCCCGTGCAAGCGGCGGCTCTCAACAAACCACGATCACTCCCTTCTTATTGGTCGTGAATGACGCGGTTGTCTTGCTGGCCCTCTGCGTCGTTACCTGGGTCATGGCAAAAATCGAGCATCGCAAATTGAGCGAGTACGGTTTGCCTCTGCGGCACGCCTTGAGAAAGGATTTCTGGGTCGGGTCTCTATTGGGCTTTCTGGCTATCAGCGGCACGTTGCTGACGATGTTCCTGCTTCATGGGTTCCGTGTTACCGGACTGGCCCTGCACGGGACAGCAATCGTGTCTTCGCTTGCCGCATGGAGCATTGCGTTCCTCCTGGCCGGACTCTTTGAGGAATTTGCATTTCGGGGATATGTTCAGTACACGCTCGCTTCCGGCATGGGCTTCTGGCCGGCGGCGTTCCTGATATCTGGCTTGTTCGGCTTGGCCCATTTCATCGCCGATCCGAGTGAGAATGTAGTGGGCTCAGCCGCGGTTGTGTTGTTCGGGCTGCTTCTCTGCCTGTTTTTGCGGCGGACGGGGAATCTGTGGTGTGCAGTTGGCTTTCATTTCGCCTGGGACTGGGGACAAATGTTCTACGGAGTTCCTGACAGCGGCATCGTGCCCTACCACAATCTCTGCAATTCCGTGTTGAGTGGTCCGCGCTGGCTCACAGGCGGGACGGTCGGCCCCGAGGCCAGCGTCTTAACCCCGATTGCGTTACTGGTTGTAGCTCTGGTTTTCAGCCGCTACTACCGCGAGAATCGGTATCAGATAACCAAGCCGGTTTCGTCGCCCGTGGCAAGTCGCGTGACTTCTTCACTGCCGCTGGCGAGGTTTTCGCACCCGTGGTCGCATTTTTTCCCAAAATGAGCCATGCATACTCAACAAGTGATCTATTGCCCGCCACCGGCCAGGATGCGCTTGTGAGCGAAAGCCGGCGCGCATTGGAAAAGCAGTTCGAGCGCATCCTTGCGGACCACGGTCCCGCCATCTCGCGCTTGGCGTTCGGCTATGAGGCGGTGGCTGCTGTCCGGGAAGAGCTGGTGCAAGAGATCGCGCTGGCGATCTGGCAAGCGCTGCCTCGTTTTCGCGGCGAGTGCTCCGAGCGGACGTTCGTTTTCCGCATTGCTCACAATCGCGGCCTGAGCCATGCCTGCAGGCGCAGACCGGCGCATCAGGTGCTGGATGAACTGGAGGAGAAAGACGAGCCGGTTGATCCACGGCCCGATCCGAATGAGCAGGCAGCGCAGATGCGCCAGCGCGCGCGGCTGATGTCGGCGATTCAATCGCTGCCCCTGGCCCACCGGCAGATCATCGTGCTCATGCTCGAAGACCTGTCGCACGCGGAAATGGGGGAAGTGCTGGGCATTACGGAAAACAACGTGGCGGTGCGCCTGAACCGGGCCAGAAATGCTCTGAAGAACGCTCTGGGAGTGAAACCATGACTGAAGACCAGGAACTTGATACTTGGCGCGAACAATGGGGCCGTGTCGGCGAGCCCTTGCCCGAGCTACGCCAGATCCGGCGGAAAATCAAGCGCCAGCAACTGAGCTTCGTGTTGGACAATCTGCTGGCGGCAATCGGGTTCGTTGCGAGTCTGATTTTCATGCTGTTCGTCCGACAGGATCGGAGCCTGCTGGGAACAGGCTGGGTGGACGGCATCTGCGTTTTGTTGTTCGTGGCCGCCGGCTATGGCCTATGGGCCAAGCGGGGAACATGGCGTGCGGAGACACAGTCAACCCGGGCCTCCGTGGAACTTTGGCAGAGAAGAGTGAGTGAGAAGATCCGAGCGCTCCGCGTGGCCATCTATGCGGCTCCCGGCTTGATTGTTTTTGGTGCGCTGCTTATTGTTGCCAATTGGGCGACCATAGGGCCGGCGCTCAAAGCCCATCCTGCGAAGTTGGCGCTGCTTATGGTTAATGTCCTCATGCTGCCAGCCATATTCTTTTGGCTGGCCTGGTACCGGCGCCGCAAATTGGCTGAACTGAACGAAGTTAACAAAATTCTGGATGAAATGAGGAGTAGCTGCGGTGAAGTTGGCCCCGACAAATGATCCTCCCGGATGACGGGCAACTCGGAAGTAATGCAGATGTTGCAGACGGCGGAATTCGCAAGGTACGCGCTCGGACGAGATTCGCTCAACAACCCGTCCCTGGCCACTCCCTCCGCTACGACCTAAGCGCGCCGGCTCCGGCGTCGCAGGTCTTCGCTACGGGAGTGGCCAGGGCAAGACAAACCATGCTCTAATGTCGGAAACGTCGGCGGGCAAACCTCAGCTCGAAGCTATTCCACTTAACATATAGGTAAGACATTTTTTGAATCTCCTTTTTCTGCCCCATTTTCTTGGGGCATCCGAGAAGCGAGGGCTGCTGCTCCCAAGGCGAGTGGCTGCTTTATGGGAGGGACCCAGGAAGTTGGGGCGAGGAACCGGGAAAGCAGAAACCACGAAGCTGCCGGGCGCAGGAATTAGCCTGAAGCAGTGCCCAGGAAAATGAGTGGCAGAAAAAGGCCACGTACCGGACTCAGTAAGAATCGCGCGAGGGTCCAGACCGTGGGAGCCAAGTTAAAGCGGAGAAAGGGCGGAAGTCGCTTGCTCTTTGAAGGCCCACTTGGAGCGAACCTTGGAGCCAAATGAATGCAAGATATCGTTGCGGGCGGTCAGAGGTTTTTCGATCACTTCTATGGTAAGCCGCCTACAAACCAAGTGGTCGCGGGCTTTGCGGTCATTTTCCGAGAGCCGACCATTCGGAAATTAGCCCGGCGCGGAGCATCTCCCTTAAGGTTTTGATTCTCGATGTCCCCTGCATGCTCAACAGCGAGACAGACGCGGGCTTACTCCGCCAGAGCCTTTACGGTCCGCAGGAATTGATCGGTCTCGGGTTTCTCTGCCCTCACAGGCAGTCGGAACGCCGCTGCGATACCGCCGATGTGAATTGCGCAAAATATCCAGAATGTCGCAACAAACGCTTTAGGCGTGTCGCCAACGTGAACTTTCATGCTGTAGTGGAAAAAGATTGCCAGCAGTGTCGTGGCTAGTGGTCCGGTCTGGCCTCGATGGATGCCCTCAGCGCTTTCGTTACTTCGCCGGCGATGTCGTCCTGGACCATCAAGATGTCGTCCAAGGGTCGGTCGTAGGTTTCAGACCAGACAACGTAGCCGTTGTCCGCACGAATCAACCGCGCGTCGACCCGCAGCCTGGCGCCTGACTTGCGCACGCTTCCATCGAGTATATAAGCGACACCCAGCGTCTTGGCGATATCGGCGATGGTTATTTGCGGAGTCCCATGCGAACGCGGCCATAGGTTGCCCTTGAAATAGAACGAGGACGTGGGAGGCGGTACGCGAAGGCCGGGGATTTTGCTGAGTTTGTCAATCAGTTCCTCGGTCATGCCGTCGGCGAAGGGCTCCTGGTTCATCTCTTCGGTCAAGTCGAGAAACGGCAGCACGGCGATGGATTTCTGTGGCTGCGAAGCGACGGCGGGTGAGGCTGAGTGATTGTTGTTCGTGACCTTGCCGTGGAGCAGGAAAGCAACGACGAGCGCGAGGCAAAGCGCCAGCGCCGCGCCGGCGGCCCACATGAAGCCAGCTCTGAGGCGCGGGCCGGGCGTCGGCAGATCGATGGTCGCCGGGATTGGATGTTCGCTGTCCGAAGCCCGCGAAGAGCCCGTCTGTGCATTCGTCTGGGCGACGGACTGATCCGCCCAGGGACTGACCGTCGCCACCATGCGATACCCTAGTCGCGGCACTGTCTCGATGTAAGTGGGCTGCTTGGGGTCGTCGCCGAGCAGACGGCGGAGCGATGCAACAGCCTGGTAGACGGAGTCCGGAGCGACGATGACGTCAGACCAGGCTTGGTCGAGCAAGTCATCGATGCTGACGACCTCGCCGGCGTGCTCGGCGAGGCACAGCAGCAGTCGCATCGTCCGCACCTCTATCCGAGCGGTCTCTCCATCTCGTGAAATCTGGCCGGACGTCGGATTGACGCACCAGGCGCCGATGCGAAGCTTTGTCGCGGATGGGCGTTCCATGCAGGATCGGTTACAGCCCTCTGTTTCTAAATAGAAAAGTGGCGCTCGCCGACTATACCACACCGTGGAGAAACGCCGACCGCGTTCCGGCCGGTCTTGCGCTTAGCGACGCTACCCCAGCCGCGCCACCGCCGGCGCAGCGTGATTTCAGAACTATTCAGGGTGTTTCAGACCCAACCTCAGGACTTCTCCCGTCTCAACTGGGTATCGTGGTCCCGCGGATTGCAAACAAATCAGCGGCGAAAGGGAGGCTCTCGGATGATGGGAGATTCTGCACCCCGGCCATTGGGGAAAAGGAACGCGCTATTGGCAATCGCAGTGGGCGGCGGGATTGCCGGGGCTCTGGACCTTCTTCAAGCTTGCATCCTGTTTGGATGGGACATTCCGCTCGCGATTGCCGGCGGCCTGCTTGGGAGGGAGGCTCTCCATGGAGGCGTCGGCACCTATGTTCTGGGTGTCCTCCTGCACTTCTTTATCGCTTGCTCGGCAGCGGCCATTTACTATGTGGCAAGCCGCAGGCTGGGTTTTATGAAGGAGCACCCGCTGGTGTGCGGCTTGTTCTTTGGCGCCGCGATGGAAGAGGTAATGAAACTTGTCGTTTTGCCGCTCTCCGCGCTTCATGCCAGGGGCCCTTACAAGCTTCATGACCTGATTCTAGGGCTGCTTGTGCACATGGTCGTGGTCGGGCTGCCGATTTCCTTCAGCGTTCGGCGGTTCACAAAATAGACGTGTGGCCGCATTCAGCGGTCTGACATGAGTGAGAGTTACGGATTTCTTGGGTTTTGCGTCGGGCGCTTATTCGCAAAAAAAACCAGAGGAGAATGAACCCATGAAGGCGAACCATAAACCAGGCCTGGCAGTGCGCGACCGATGGAAATTCAAGGGATGGATTGCTTGCGGCACGGCGCTGCTTTCGTTTGCCGCTGGATCGCTCACGACTGCGCGTCTGATGCACGTGAACCAAGTGAGGGCCGATAGCAATCGCGTCTTCGAGCTGATGGTTTATCACGCTGTGCCGGGCAAAGTTCCGACCCTCGAGTCGATCTTTCGTGACGTTTCAAAGCTACAAGCCAAGTACGATCTCAATGTCGTCGGCTACTGGGTACCCAACGATGATCC